>NZ_SSBM01000069.1:0-20227 GCF_004795115.1 Streptomyces sp. A0592 | reverse complement strand
GCGGCCGCCCCAGCACGGGCCGAGGCAGCAACGGCTGCACGAGTTCCCACTCAGCGTCCGACAGTTCATGGCGACGTATCACCCGACCATGATCCACAACGCAAGATCACTTTGACGACAGACCCTAATGGGGGCGGTCGGTCTCAACGGCGCGGCCAAGGAGCAGAGTGGCGGCGACTGGCAGGTGGGCGCGCGGATCGCCAGTTCGGGCTGGTCAAAGTGGGCGCCGCTCGGCGCGGCCGCGATTGCCGCCCATGTGGTGGGGAGCAGCGGGCTGCTCGCCGCGAACGCGGCCCGGGTCGTTACCCAGCAGGGCGTCGCCGCCTCAACCATCGCCAAGACCGCGTTGACCGGGGCCGCACCGGCCGCGACCGCCTACACACGCATGCTGGGCAAGAAGATCGAATACGCCTCCTCCGAAAGCCCGGCCGACGCGGAGAAGGCCGAGCCGGATCCCGTGGAGACGAAGAAGACCGAGCAGCAGCTCGCGGCCATGCAGTGGGTGGTACCGGCCCTGACCGGCGGTCTCCTCGTCCTCAACGCCCTCCACGGTGAGCAACAACGTCCCGCGGGGCAGATGCACGGCATGTGGCAGCGCTACCGCCAGCTCGCCCCCCACACGCCCGAGCCCGGCGGCTGGCACCTCAGCCACTGACGCACTTTCGGATCACCCGAGCGTCTCAGCCGCGGTGCAGCCGGGCACCGCGGCCGGGCGGCGGGCCCTCGTTCGGGCCGTGCCGGCGTTGCTGCCAGAGGGACATCAGATCTCGTCGCCCTCCGGGGCCGGTTCGGCCGGCGAGCCGGCAGCCAGCAGCCGTTCGACGGCGGCCGCGACGTGGACGGCGAGGCCAGCGGTATCCGTTTCCGCGGCACCGTCGAGGTAGTTCACGATCGCGGCTTCGATGACCGCACGCAGAACCTCGCTGTCGGGAGCGGTCGTGGAGGCGGGTCGGTGCATGGGCTGCTCCTTGGCTCGGGACAGGGCCGGGCGGCAGGGTCGGGAAGCTCGTCCATCCTCCCCCACGGTCGATGGGTGAGCGCCGCGTCGGCTCAAGTTCCAGGTCCGAATTCGCTGGCCGGGTTCCGTCGGCCGAACACCGAGGGTCGCCCCGTTGGGGCGAGACTTTGGAACTCGGAGCAGTCTGCATCAAGCCCATCGAGCCCTGACGCTGGGCCCGCATCCCACTGTTCGCCGGACGGGGCGGCGCTACCCGCCGGAAACCGGGGCCGGTCACACCGCTGCCCGCAGCCCAGCCGACGCCGGTCGATCGGCCGCAGCAGCCGCGCCGCGTCCAGGACATCGGCGATCCGGCGCTGCCCGATCGACGTAGCGGACCGCATCGTCAGCACGGCGGGAACGCCGGCCAGGCCCAGGGGGTGCGACCGGCTGGCCGCACCGAACCCGGCCCCGTGCCGGGTACGCCGCACACCGTCTCCAGGCCGCAGGTTCCCGCCCGCAAGGTCCCGCCACGGCGCAAGCAGCCGCTCGGCATCGTCGGGCCGGCCCGACGAGAGGACGCGGACCGGCTCCGACACCGGTCCCAGCAACACCACCGGCTCGTGGGCATACCGGTGCAGGGCCTCCCAGGACACCGCGGGCGCTTCCCCGCCGGCGCGGGCAGGTGCGGCGGACACCAGACGGCACAGCCGCCCCCAGTCGGCGGCGGTGCGCGCGAGGAGGGTGACGGTCCGCGTTCCTCACCCTTCGTTTTCATCCTCGCCCGCGAGGGCCTCGCACTCGACGAGTCAGCCTCCTGCGCCGCACCGCCGACTCGACCGGCGCGGCATCGAGGTGAGCTTCCCAGTTGGCGAATGCCGCCAACTCTGCGCTCAGTCACAGTTGGAGCGGTGCCAGGTCATGAGGTGCGGTGCCAGCGCCGTTCCTCGCGCCTGCGGCGCCCGATGACGTACAGGTCCACGAGAGCCACGAGCGCGAGCATGAAGCAGCCGATCGCAAGGACCGCGTAAACGCCTGGCGGCGGGCCCGCGGCGGCAGTTGCGTCGGACCTGAGAATCAGCATGAGGACGCCGATCAGCGCGAAGATCGGCGCGAACAGCAGGGAAAGCAGGCGGCGGAGCCTGAGGTCGCTGCGAGCCCACTGGGGTTCACTGCCGTCGTGCCGCCAGCGGGCGCCTGCCGCACGCGCCTGCCGGTCGGCGGCGCGGCCGCTGCGGTAGCGCTGGCGTCGGTTAAGGGATGCCATGACGATCGCCCTCCCGCTGTCGAAGGACTGCGCGCGAAGGGGCCATAAGGTTGGCCGGCGCCGCTCCGCGCCCGGATCAGGACGCCTGCCCAATGCGGACACGTCTCACACCTCCTTGCGCCGCCGCGCCTGCTGGAACTCCCCGCGTCGATGCTCAGGAGCGGCGGCCCCAAATCTGCAGGCCGGGGTGCGGAGCCGTCAAGGTGGATGGCGGCGTCAGGTGGTGAGGTGGCTGTTCCCGTCGGGCCGACCCTCGGCGATGTCGCCGTTGAACCAGTAGTCGCCGGCCGCGAGATAGCGGAAGGAGTGGCTGGCCGCGGCGGCCGGGGCGATCATGACCGCGCGTGTCCCATCGGGTCGGGGTGTCAGTTCGCGGGTACCGGGCTTCCACTCGTTGAAGTCGCCGACGGGGCCGGGCGGGGTGCCGGCGGGCAGGACGAAGGTGACTTCGGTACGGCCGTCGCGGCCGTCGCGTTCTAGCACGGCGGAGCTCCTCGGGCTGGCTGGTTCGGGGATCGAACGATCACTTGCAGGTCGATCGCGCTCAGTTATCAAATGATGCGCTATGTGACAGCTGGTGGCAGCGTGGCGGTGGAACACCCCCCCCCACCACGGAGTCCACGATTGCGGTATGCGGGACAAGCGTCAGCAGCCGGGCACGGGCCGCGAGGAGCAGGAGCACCTCCCGCGCCGGTGTCCGGGTCAGGACGAGCCGAAGGACATGCAGGGCCGCCCGTCCCGGGAGCGCGGCCGCCAGGAAGCCTTCGCGTGAGCGGGCGAAGGAGAGGGACGACGACCTGCGTCGCCCGTGCCGTCACGTAGAGGGCCCGCCGTGGCACATCCTCGGGCGGGCCCTGTCACATCCCTGCGGCGCCCCTGGCGAGCGGCGCTTTTACCATGAGTCCCGTGGAACGCGATCTTGAGCTGATACGCGATGTACGCCGACTGCTGGCGGATGAAGGGTTCGGCCTGGCAGAGAACGGCTCGGAGGGACTGTTTTTGCGTCCCGAGCCGAGGGGGTTGTGGCTGCGTTGGCAGCGGCGCGAGCTACTGCGGCCCATTTTCCAGCTGCACGGCGACGCCGCCGACCTCGCCTCGCGTGCTGAGGTCGCCGGTATCCAGGCGGCCATCCACATCGCGCTGACGGTCCTGCTGCGGTCTGCCGGCTACAAGGTCAGCGAGCAGGACGAGGGCTGGCTCTTGGTGACCCGCCCACCCGACGCGGCCTGACAGCGCCGCGGGCGGCCGTCGGCGGCCCGGGGTGCGGCATCACGCCTACGGACTGCCGACGACGGTCCCG
The DNA here is from genome assembly GCF_004795115.1 of Streptomyces sp. A0592. Classification (NCBI taxonomy): domain Bacteria; kingdom Bacillati; phylum Actinomycetota; class Actinomycetes; order Kitasatosporales; family Streptomycetaceae; genus Streptomyces; species Streptomyces sp. A0592. Next base: position 16,723 of record NZ_SSBM01000069.1, on the reverse strand, counting down.
GCCTCGGGGAATGAACCATCCTCGCACCGCTTCCAGGCCGGGAAGGAGACGCGAGAGCCGGGGCCAGGATTCACCCGGACGAGGACGCTGCGCGGGGGTCAGACCTCGCCGCGCCAGGATCCGGTCTCGCTGCCGCGCTCCTCAATGTACTGCTTGAAGCGCTTCAGGTCGCCGGTGATCCGCCGCTTGACGAGGCCGAGCTTGTCGCCGACGTTCTCCGCGAATCCTTCGGGGTCGTAGTCTAGCTGCAGCATCACCTTGGTCTTGTTGTCGGCGAGGTGGTGGAAGGTGACGACGCCGGCCTGCTTCACCTCGCCGCCCAGAGTGGTCCAGGCGACGCGTTCGTCGGGGATCTGCTCGGTGATCTCCGCCTCGAACTCCTTGGTCACCCCGCCGATCTTCGTCACCCAGTGCGTCATGGTGTCGGTGCGCTGGTCGATGCGTTCCACACCCTCCATGAAGTGGGGGAACGACTCGAACTGCGTCCACTGGTTGTACGCGGTACGTACGGGGACATCGACCTCGATCGACTCTTCCATCTGGGACATGAAGCATCCTTCCTCTCGTGGCCGGACGCTGGCCCGGCCGTACCCGGGGAGCTCTTCCCCTGCAGGCGCCCCTGCCCGCGATCCGCACATCCATGACGCGCCAAGGAGGGCTCCGCCCGCGTCGCCTTCCGGAAGGCTGTTCCCGCAAGGCTATGAGCGGTGCGACAGCGATCCGGAAGCAGCCTTCGCCGGGTGCGATTCGCTGCGGCGACTGACTGCACCGTTCAAGCGGAGGGTGAAAGCAGGCGGTTGGACGACGCCCTGATCGCTGTGACGGCCGAATTCGAAGAGCGCAGTCTCATCACGAACGAGGAGCGTCTTACCAACCGGGCACGGGACCGCGACATTGAAAGTCTCAGCACCCGGTCTTTGCTTGCGGAGGCTGGTTTTTCCTGTCCTGGGACGAGGATTGTCTGCTCCGTTCACGGAGCACGACACCGTCGACGCTATCTGCGGGCCGCATCCGCTGGTGTTTTTGGGACAGGATGAGCCGGGTGATGCTTTCCGATGCCGTGTATCTGGCCATGGGAATCGGCGCGCTCGGTGCTGCGGTGCTTCCCCGTCTGGTCTTTCGCCGGCCACTGTCCATGCCGATGGTGTTCCTCACGGCGGGGATGCTCGCAGCCGCCCTTCCGGTGACCGTGCCGGTGGTGGATCCCGGGCGGGAGCGGCTGTGGGTGGAGCACGCCACGGAGCTGTGCGTGATCGTCTCCCTTATGGGTGCCGGTCTCGCTCTCAACCGGGCGGTGGGATGGCGACGGTGGATGGGGCCTTGGCGATTGCTGGGCATCGCACTGCCCCTCACCATCGCAGCGACCGTGGCCCTGGCGGTGTCCGTCCTGGGCTGGCCGCTCGCCCCGGCATTACTCCTGGCCACAGTCCTGTCCCCCACCGATCCGGTGCTGGCGGCCGAGGTGAGGGTGGGCGAGCCCACCGACGCGGAGGACGACGAGGACGACGTCCGGTTCTCGCTCACCGCCGAGGCAGGGCTCAACGACGGACTGGCCTTCCCGTTCGTACTCGCCGCGGTCGCCTTCGCCGCAGTCCCGGTAGGGGGCTCCGCCACAGGCTGGATCGGGCAGTGGTTCCTCGTGGACCTCCTGGCCCGGGCCGGCATCGGCATCGCCGCCGGTGTGGTCGCGGGCCGACTCCTGGGTCTGATGTTCTTCCGGGCGAGGCCCTCGGCTCTGCGACTGTCCGAGCACATGGAAGGGTTCGTGGCGCTGGGCGCGACGTTCGTGGCCTACGGCGCCACCGAACTACTGCACGGCTACGGCTTCCTGGCCGTCTTCGTCACCGCCTGCACCATCCGTGCCGCAGAACGCAGCCACGGCTATCACAAGGTCCTGCACGAGTTCACCGAACAGATCGAACGACTGTTGACCGTCTTCCTGCTCTTCGTCCTCGGCGCCTACCTCGTCACGGGCGGGTTCTCCCATCTGACCTGGCGAGGTGCCGCCATCGGGTTGCTCCTCATCCTGGTCGTGCGCCCCCTCGTTGCATGGGCCTCGCTCCTCAGGACGGGAAGCGGCCCGCGCGAACGTGTGGTGACGGCCGTGTTCGGGATCCGCGGGATCGGCTCGCTGTTCTACCTCGCCTACGCCTTCGGCCACAGCGACCGCTTCGACGCTCACGCCGACGAACTATGGGCCGCCACCGCGTTCACGGTCTTGCTGTCGGTGTTCCTGCACGGTGTGGCTGCCACCCCGGTCATCCGCTGCCTTGACCAACGCCGGGGCTCCTCCCCCACGCCTCTTTGATCTCGGGCCTCCCCACACCCAGGACCGGTTTTGCTCACGATCAGTGCGTCAAGGCTGCAGGTCCCGGCGCATCCGTTCGCGATCTTTCGCCTCCGTCCTGCCGTGTCCGCAAGAGCAGCCGGCGGCCGGGCGATGGACAGCCGCCGGTATCGGCGCCTGCGAGCGTTCGAGCGCTGGCGGGCAGCGGGGCTCAGGCGTGCCGCGACCCGTGGTGGCGAGCAGTCTCGCTTTGCACACCGGGAAATGGAAGTACTGGTTCCGCAGCCTTCAGGAAGATCGTCGGAGGTCGCATGGCAGGCCCTCATCGGGGCAGGCGCAGCGTGACCGGCGCCCCACTCGTGCGCCGCGTTCGATTCAGGAGGTACGCGATGTCGAGTACGGCTCTGACCTGGGGCATGCTGCGTGCGGACCTGATTGCCCTGCCCAGCGTCTACCGGCCGCAGGGAGATACCCATCTGCTCGCGGCGGCTCTCGCCCACGAGGATCTGGGGCCCCGTTCGAACGTCCTGGAGATCGGTACCGGCACCGGCGCACTGGCGCTGCACGCGGCCCGCAGTGGAGCCGCAGTCACGGCGGTCGACGTCTCCTGGCCCGCAGTGGTCACCGCCCGCATCAACGCACTGCGCCACCGTCTGCCCCTGCGTGTGCTCCACGGCGACTTCGCCGCACGTACCGAGGGGCGGCGCTTCGACCTGGTAGTGACGAATCCGCCCTACGTCCCTGCTCCGTCAACGCGCCTGCCCTCGCGCGGACCGCAGCGGGCCTGGGACGCCGGGCCCGAGGGACGCACGGTGATCGACAGGGTCTGCGCCGCGGCTCCGGTCCTGCTGCACTCCGGCGGCGTCCTACTCATGGTGCACTCGGGCATGTGCGGGCCGGAGACGACCGTGCAGCGCTTGACAGCGGCCGGCCTGAGCGCCGGCGTCACGGCACGGGTCGCCGTGCCCTGGGGCCCGGTCCTGCGCTCACGGCGGGCCTGGCTGGAGGGGCGGGGACTGGCCCGCGCCGCCGAGGAGTGGGAAGAGCTGGTGGTCATCCGTGCCCAGTACCTCTGACAACGGCACCCCGACAGTCGGCCCGCCGAGCGGGGCCAGCACGGCCCCGGCCCGCCGCGTGGCCCTGGAACCGGGAGGCCCGGCACTCGTCGAGGGGCCGGTGGAGATAGCGCTCGATGACGGCACCGTAGCCCGGTCGGATCGCTTCATGGTCGCCGTGTGCACCTGCCGCCGCAGCCGCACGTACCCCTGGTGCGACACCAGCCACCGTCCCCGCGAACGAAACGTCCCGCCGTCCGAGAACAGGAACCCGTGATGCCCCCTCCCGGCCCCCACCCGACGGCCACCGCTGCCGGTCCCCGCCTGGTCGAGGGGCGCGGCGACCTGTCCTGCGCGCTGGTCGAGGCGCTGCGCTCCGGCGGAACGCCCCGCTACCGAACAGCGTCCGTGCTGAAGGCCGACCCGTGGGGCGAGGACCTCCAGCTCGCCCTGTACCTGCTGTACGAGCTGCACTACCGCGGCTTCGACGGCGTGGCCGACGAACGGGAATGGGACCCGGAGCTGCTGCGGCTGCGCCGGGCCCTGGAAAGTCGCTTCCTGCACGCCTTGCGCGGCGAGCTGACCGACGCGCCCCACACGGCTGCGGACGCCTTCGCGCCGCTGCTCGTGGAGCCCGTGGACCTCTCCGGCAGCCTCAGCCGCCACCTCGAAACCGCCGGAAAGCCATGGCAGCTGCGCGAATACGCGGCCCTGCGCTCCCTCTACCACCTCAAAGAGGCCGACCCGCACCTCTGGGTCGTCCCCCGCCTCACCGGCCGGGCCAAGGCCGCGATGGTCGCCATCGAGTACGACGAGTTCGGCGCCGGCCGAGCCGAGCGCATCCACGCGCGGCTCTTCGCCGACCTGATGGCCGACCTCGGCCTGGACACCGCCTACGGCCGCTACCTGGACCACGCCCCGGCGCCCCTGCTTGCGACCGTCAATCTGATGTCGCTCTTCGGGCTCCACCGCGCCCTGCGCGGCGCACTCGTCGGACACTTCGCCTGCGTCGAGGTCACCTCCTCACCCGGCTCAAGGCGCCTTGCCAACGCCATGCGCCGCTGCGGGGCGGGAGCTGCCGCCGAGCACTTCTACGCCGAGCACGTCGAAGCCGACGCCGTCCACGAACAGGTCGTACGCCGCGACGTCATCGGCGGCCTCCTCGCCGACGAGCCCGAACTCGAAGGCGACATCGCCTTCGGCTGCGCCGCGACGATCCTCTTGGAGGATCGCCTCGCCGACCACATCCGCGAAGCCTGGGACCAGGACCGAAGCGCGATGCGCGCGATGCGCAGGCCCCTGACGGACCGCCGGCCGGGCCGACAGGAGACGGCCGGCTCCGCTGTCACGTGACGTGCGCGCGTCAGCGCGCCGAGCCTGGCGATGCATCCGACCGAGCTCGGTCGGCCAAGCGGCAGGTGCCGACGGCCTGTCTCCGCGCGCCTTCCCTCCGCCGGACGCTCCACGCCCCCGGCGCCCGCCCCGGCAACAGGTCGCTCCGGGCCTGGATGGAGCCGGATCCGGCGTACGGCAGTCGACGCGCTGTGGCCCGCACCGGCCGGGCCGGGCCGGGTCAGCCTTCGATGCCGGTGGTGGTGTGGGCGGCACCGACCGGCTTGGACTCGGGGGAGCCGCGCTGGCGGAGGTAGACAGACAGGACGACCATGGCGGCGACGGCGAGGAGTTCGGACTGCCAGTTCTGCAGGGTCCGGTTCCAGAAATCGGGCGTGGTCACATAGCCGGCCCAGCTCACGGGGTCCTCGAGCTGGCGGAGCTGCTGGTCGTTGTAGGCGGCGGTGCCAGCAACGGACTGGGCCAGCCAGGACAGGACGAACAGGGTGCCCATGACGGTACCCAGCGAGCGGGCGTAGAGGCTCTGGCGCCAGTCCTTCGTCCCCGCCCACCGCGGCGAGTCGGAGCGCGCGTGGTCGCCCATGCGCTGCTGCTGCTCGTTCTCGATGCCGGCTTCGTGGACCTTCTTGGATTCGGGAGAGCCACGCTGGACGAGGTAGACGGTGCCGAAGATGTAGAGGAAGAACTGCAGGAACTCCGACTGCCAGTTCTCGCTGACATCCACGGCGAAGTCCGAGGACATCAGGTATTCACCGAAGGTGAGCGGCTGGAGTCCTTCGACGGTCATCTGTTCGTTGAACTCGGCGTGCCCAGCGATCGCCTGGCAGACCAGGACGACCAGAAAGGCGATGCCGAAGGCGAGGGTGAGGCTGTTCTCCCGCCAGAACCCCCTGCGCTGCTCGCGGCTGCCGGTCATCGCTGGAGCACCCCGATGGTGATGAAATACCCCAGTCCGCCGAGAATGACCACCAGGGTGGTGACGAACAGGATTCGCACGCCTCAGGCCCCCTTGATCAAACAGTCGTAGGGCCGGTCGGGGCGGTGGGTGCAGCCGGCGGCCACTACGTTCCAGCCGCCGGTGAACTGGGACAGGAACAGGGTGTCGCCCTTCATCCGGACCATCGCCTGCCGCCCGTACGCCTCCACGCCGTCGATGCCGGCCGCCTTCGGCAAATGCTGCGAGGCGAACGCGGCGGGGCAGGTCGTCTGTTCGTCCTGCTCCAGCTGCTGGCGGGACTGCGGCGCCAACAGGGCACAGGCCCGTACGTGATCGCCCGCCGCGACGGCGGCCTCGAAGGCGGCGCCCGCCGCGGCGGCGGCGTCCTTCCGTGCCGCCGGGGCCCCGCACCCGGCCGCAGAGAGTACCGTTGCGGCCACGATGAGCACGCCGCCGAGGCGCCCCCACAGCCGCGGCGGTGACGGCCTCATCCCGAGTGTGCGCTGGGGACGGCCAGAGGGTGGCGCGGTGCCTGCTGCTTGCCGGCCTGCAGCTCGCCGCCCAGTTCCGTGAGCCGGTTGCGGCCCATCGCCTTGCGGACCTCGGGGAACCAGTCCTGTTCCTCTTCCTCGACGTGGTGGCGGACCTGCTCCATCAGCACGCTCATCTTCGCCTTGAACCGCTCGTCGCCCGGATCCATGTCCTTGATCTCCGACAGCATCCACACCACCGCGTGGTGTTCCTCGATGCTCTCCAGGATGTGGTCCTTGGTGTCCGGTGCGGACTCGCGGGCGGCCGGGTAGAAGATCTTCTCCTCGATCCAGGCATGGACGGTCAGCTCTTCGATCACCTCGTCGGCGATCCGGCGGCGCTCGGCCGTGTCGTCGTCGGAGGTCTTCTCGAACCGCTTGAACAGCTTTTCGACCGTCTTGTGGTCCTCGCGCAGCAGCACAATCGCATCCATGCCCGTGCCCTTTCGTCAGGTGGTGATACGGCTGTTGGTGCCGTCGTGGCCGTCGGCCTGGTCGTCGTCGAACCAGTGGCCCCCGGCCGCCAGGTAGCGGAAGGAGTGACCGCCGCGCGCGGGCAGGACGACCGTGGCCGCGCGCGTCCCGTCGCCACGGGCCTTCAGCGGGTGTGCGTCGGGGTCCCACTGGTTGAAGTCCCCCACGACGCTGACCGGCCCGTCCGGGCTGTCGGCGGGAAGAACGAAGGTGACCTGCGTACGATCCTTGAGCTGCTTGCGTTCGAGCACCGGGTCTCCTGAGGTGTCGGGGCAGGGCCCAAGCACCCTGGCACGGTGCTGTGCGCCGCGGGCCAGCACACGCCGCAGCGCAAGGAGAGGGTCACCCGCCCGGGGGCCCGGGCGAGCCTCCGGCGGGCGCAGTGGCTCCGAGCGGCGTCTTCGGGGGCCGGAGTCAGTGACCCAGGGCGTTCTTCAGCTGCAGTCCACCGCATGCGGACCGTGCAGCAGCAGAGCCGGGCAGCCCATCAGTCGGGTCGGGACCAGGCGTATCTCCGCGTCGTCGGCGCAGGCCGGGGGCCCAGGCGTGGCCGCGGATCAGGAGGGCCCACCCGGTCGCCCCCTCACACGCGCCACCGAACGGCTGACGCTCCGGTTGCGGTGCACGCCAGCGCGTGCCCGTTCCCGTGTCGAGCGGTGCGCTCGGGGTAGGCGCAGGTCCGAGAGGGCTCCACCGCGCCACGTGGGAAGGAGCGGCCGTGAGGCGGAATCAGGCGAACGGGACCGGCGACCGGATCACCGATCCCTGGGGTCAGCGCACCCCGTACGACCGGGGCGGTCAGTGGCCCGTGCGGAGAGACTCCTGCCTGGCCGAGGCAATCACCGAGGCGGAAGTCGAGGCGTGGGTGCGGGCGGCTTCCCTCCTGCACTCCGACGGGGACGCGATGGACATCGCCGTCCAGCACGGCCGCATCGTCGGCGTCCGGGGTCGGCCCGGTGACCGCGTCAATCGGGGCAGGCTGGAGCCGAAGGACCTCTACGCCTGGCAGGCGAACGGCTCCGCGGACCGGCTGACCCGGCCGCTGGTCCGCGAGGGCGGGCAGCTGGTGGAGAGCGACTGGCCCACGGCCATGGGCCGCATCGTCGCCAGGTCGCGGGAGCTCGTCGCCTCCCGTGGGCCGGAGGCGCTCGCGTTCTACACCTCCGGCCAGCTCTTCCTCGAGGAGTACTACACCCTCGCCGTCCTCGCCCGCGCCGGCATCGGCACCTCGCACCTGGACGGCAACACCCGGCTGTGCACGGCGACGGCGGCCGAGGCTCTCAAGGAGTCCTTCGGCAGCGACGGCCAGCCGGGCTCGTACGAGGACATCGACCACGCCGACGCGATCGCCCTGTTCGGACACAACATCGCCGAGACGCAGGCAGTGCAGTGGATGCGGATCCTGGACCGGCTCGAAGGAGACGCCCCGCCCCGGCTGCTGTGCGTGGATCCGCGGCTCACCCCCGTGGCCCGCCGGGCGACCGTGCACCTCGCACCCCGACTCGGCACGAACGTGGCGCTTCTCAACGCCCTGCTGCACGAGATCATCCGGCGCGGCTGGACGGACGCCGACTACATCGCCCGGCACACGGTCGGCTACGAGACGCTGCGCGCACAGGTCGGGGCGTGCACACCCCGGTGGGCGGCCGGCATCTGCGACGTTCCGGCGGCGGCGATCGAGGAGGCCGCCGAGCTGCTCGGCACCGCCGACCGGTTGCTGTCGACAGTCCTGCAGGGCTTCTACCAGGCGAACCAGGCAACCGCCGCCGCCGTCCAGGTCAACAACCTGCACCTGATCCGCGGCATGCTGGGCCGTCCCGGGGCGGGGGTCCTCCAGATGAACGGCCAGCCCACCGCCGAGAACACCCGCGAGTGCGGTGCCGACGGGGATCTGCCGGGCTTCCGGAACTGGCAGAACGAGGACCACGTGGCCGACCTCGCGCACGTGTGGAACGTGGAGCCGTCTGCCATCCCGCACGACGGGCCGCCCACCCACGCCATGGAGATCTTCCGTCTGGCGGAGGAGGGCACGGTACGCATGATGTGGATCAGCGCCACCAACCCGGCGGTATCCCTGCCCGACCTCGCCCGGATCCGCTCCGTTCTCGCTCAGGAACGGCTGTTCACGGTCGTTCAGGACCTGTTCCTGACCGAGACCGCGCAGTTCGCCGACGTAGTGCTGCCTGCGGCGACCTGGGGCGAGAAGACGGGCACCTTCACCAATGCCGACCGGACCGTCCACCTGTCCGAGAAGGCCGTGGACCCACCCGGCGAGGCCCGCCCGGACCTGGACATCTTCCTCGACTACGCGGCCCGCATGGGCTTCAAGGACAAGGACGGCGGCCCGCTGGTCCACTGGGACGGCCCCGAGGAGGCCTTCGAAGCGTGGAAGCTGTGCAGCGCCGGACGCCCGTGCGACTACACCGGTCTGAGCTACGACGTGCTCCGCGGCCCCAGCGGAATCCAGTGGCCGTGCACCGAGGACGCCCCCGAGGGCACGGACCGCCTCTACGACCACGACGACGGCGTGTACTGGGCGCACCCGGACCTGTGCGAGACGTACGGCAAGGACCTGGTGACCGGTGAGCCGCTGGGCGAGGAGCAGTACCGTTCCATGAACCCGGACGGGAAGGCCCTCATCCGGCCCGCCCCCTACATCCCGCCGAAGGAATGGCCCGATGAGGATCACCCCTTCCAGCTGACCACCGGACGCACCCTCTACCACTTCCACACCCGCACCAAGACGGGCCGGGTGCCCGAACTCGCGGAGGCAGCCCCGGACGTGTGGGTGGAGATCGCCGACGCCGACGCCGTGCGCCTGGGCCTGGCCGCAGGCGACCTCGTCGAGGTCAGCACTCGGTGTGGGGCGCTGCGTGGGCGCCTGCGTACCGGCACAGTCCGCCCGGGTGTCCTTTGCGTTCCCTTCCACTACGGCTACTGGGACACCCCCGCCGGCAACGCCCCCGCCCCAGGGACACCGGGGCGCGCGGCGAACGAGGTGATCGCCACGGTCTGGGATCCCGTCTCCAAGCAGCCCCAGTTCAAGGCCGCGGCAGCCGCGCTCACCCTCGTCGAACGAGTCGTCGGGCCGCGCGACCGCCCGTGACGCCGTCAGGCCGAGTGGACGTCCTCGAAGGTGACGCCGCTCGGGTGGGAACGCCTACGGCCGAAGTGGTCCTTGACGTAGTCGACCGGCGCGTCGGCGTCCCGCAGCCGCTTCATGAACCGCACAGCGCCGGGCAGGGCGTCGCGGGCGACCGTACCCGCACGTCGGCGTCCTCGTGCTCGTAGGTGTTGAGCTCTGTCGACATGATCACGCGTCCATCTCCCGGGGTCGGCTGGCAGCAGTCACCGAGCACGTTGGCATCGGCCGCTCCACCCCGTTCTGGGATCCCCCACGAGACTCTGGGCGACGCAGCGGTGATCCCGCGGAAGCTTTCGTTTCCCGGATGGCATACGACACCGGCCTGTAGTAGCCCGTGAGGACGCCACCCTCTCCCCAGTGCCGGTTGCGGGGCTGATTCCGCCTCATGGTGGGCCGGTCCGGTGCGGCGTCCTGCTGACCGGGGGCCTGCTGCCACGGGGGGCCACCATGGGCGAGCAGCCCGGGTGGATCCACCCGGCCGGACTGTACGTCGCGCCTACGGGAGCGGTCCGGAAGTGAGCCAGCCGCGCCCGCGAGGGCCTGCGCGGCAGCTTCCGCAACTTGGGCGGCGGCCTGGGTGTGTCCCCCGGCGCCCAATATCGCGGCGCGCTTGTCCCGCTCCGGGCATCTGGCGAATCGACGGCTTCGATCTCCACGCGCTTGGCTCTCGCCGGCTGGGCCGTCTGCAGAACCGTCCCCGCAGCCCGGACGGCCGGGGCGGCCGGCGCACACGACCCCCGCGCAACCGGGTTGCGGCAACGTGACCTGGGTAGGCGCGATACATCAACCAGCCTGGTCTGGTGGGCCCCGCTACCTGGTGACCCCTGCTAGGTGGAAGGGCGGGTACCGGTGGCTCTGCCCGGCTGTGCGCGGCACCGGTCGCGCGCTTGACGGCCCTGCCCGTGCTCAACGGGTCGACCGTGATGGGCTCCCACGTGAACGGCGGATGCGCCATGGGCCTCAAAGACTTCGCTGTGGACGTGACCGAGCAGCCGCAGCATGTCTTCGTGTCCGTCAACGGTGACGTTGACTACGAGACCTGCTCCCCGTTGACCCGCGTCCTGCATCGACTCGTACTACCTGGCCGGACTCTGGTCCTCGAACTTTCCCACGTCTCATTCATGGGCACCAGCGCCCTCCAACTCCTACTCGCCCTGCGCGCCCGCGCCATCGACGAGGAATGGACGCTCGAGCTCGCCGGTATGCCCGACCAAGGGCTGAACGTGCTCGAACTCACCGCCACACGGAGCCTTTTCACACTCCGCCCCGCCCTCACACCGGCATGACCCAACCCACCCGCTTTCACAAGGAGCCCAGGCGCGCACCCGTCCGATCCCCGGCGACCTTCGAGCTGGCAAGACTCGCGGCACGCAGCTGGGTAATCGTTTTCGTACGGGCGGATCCGCGCCGAAAGAGGAATGATTCCCATGAGAAAGCAGCTGGGGCAGTACCGCGTTCGCAGCGCCTTGGACACCTCGGCCCCCCGTACAAGTACGCGGATTCGCCTGTGTCCGTGCAGGCCACCGCTGTCCCGGAGGGGTCACTGGGAGAGGGCCAACCGGCGGTGGGGCGAGATCCTGCAGGAGACACGGGTCGCCCAGACGGGTGGCCAGATCCTGTTCGGCTGCTGCTGAGCAGCGCCTCACGTCCCGGTTCGAGAGCCTGTCCGTCTTCGGTCACGGCCGGTAGATGCGGGGTGCCCTCTCAGGTGGGCGCCCCGGCTTGCTCGGCGTTCATCCGGTCGGTCCCGTCGGCACGGCTCCTCGCCACGATCGCGGACGCCGCCGACGCGCGGAATTCGGGGCGGGCCACCGCTCCGCGGTGATCGCGTCCCTGACGTGGGGCTCGACGGGTGGCCGCGGGGTGGGGGTAGCTGCGGAGGTGCGTGGCTCCGATAGTGCCGCCGGGGAGCAGGTCGTCGATTTCGGACTCGACGGAGATGGCGACGAGGGCGCGGGCCAGGGCGCGGCCCTCCGCTTCGCCGGTGATGTTTCTCGAGCCGCTTGGCAGCGGAGTCGGAGAAGGCCATCCGGGGCCGGGGCCCGCACCGATGGGGCAGCTCTGGTGCGCAGGGCTGGGACGGGCCTCCCGCCCGCTGAGGGTTCAGGCATACGAGGCCGATCTCCTTGAGCCGGCCGCCCCCCGCATGCCGGGCTACCAGCGGTACCAGCGGCCGCTGCTGTTCTTCGGGCGGGCCACGAAGCCGATCAGCCACAGCACCAGGACCGCGAGCGCGACCCACCAGAGGATCTTCACAGCGAAACCGGCACCGAAAAGGATCAGAACGAGCAGGAGAACAAGAAGCAGGGGAACCATAGTTATCAACCTCCGCGGCACCGCCTGCCCGAGCGCCCGCCGAACATGCATGCGATCTTTACGTGTTTCTTAACCGCCGGGATGGGCATGTGCGTTGGCTCACCAGGACGGCGTCGTGGGTCGACCGCGGACTACAGAGCGGCAGAAACCATGCCGCCTCGCGCAGTGGTGATGGTTGAAGTCTGCAGTCGGGAGCACACAGGGGCACGCGCGATCTGGTTCATCATCGGAACGCCCCGGTGCCGGACACCTGAAGACCAGGGCGAGGCCGAGGCGACGGAGGGCCGAGTCGGCAGCTGCCGGGGCTGTTTATAGCAGTGAAGGGATGACCGCCGAAGGCCGCAGCGCTCGAGCCAGGGGCCGTGCTCCGCCGGGACCGAAGAAGACTCCTGAAGCCTTCCGGCCGCACCCTCCGGCGCCGGCACGGCCATCTGCCGCGGACCCCGCCCCTCTTCGAGCTCAGGGGCCCGCTCTCGCACGCGGCCGGCCCCGAAGGTCTGCGCTGCCAACTCCTGGACCACATCCGACCACCCACCAGGAATGCCGGACGAGGGCCTTGACGACGAATACAAGAAGTACGTTTCACGTATTCCTTGACTGGTGTGCCGGTCAGGCCTGATGATCTGACCGCAACGCGCGCCACAAGGCGCGGGCCAACCCTTCGAGGAGTTGAGAATGAACGTCCTGGTCACGCCGTCAGCGACCGCACCCTCCCGGGGCTACCACTCGGACGTGGCCGAGGCCTTGGCCCCGCTCCCCCAGATCGCCAATGCCCGCGAAGTGGCACCCGCCGACGCCCGCTCCCTGTCGAAGATCTTCTTCGAACGCCTCCAGCACCTGGAGGAGGGCACACGGGACTACCAGTTCGTCCGGAACACCCTTATCGAGATGAACCTGTCCCTGGTCCAGTTCGCAGTCCGCCGCTTCCGCAACCGCAACGACGGCACAGACCTCGACGACCTGGTCCAGGTCGGAACCATCGGTCTGATCAAGGCCATCGACCGCTTCGACCCCGACCAGGGCAACGAGTTCACCACCCTCGCCCTCCCCTACATCACCGGGGAGATCAAGCGCCACTTCCGCGACACGTCCTGGGCCGTCCACGTACCCCGGCGCCTGCAGGAACTCCGCGTCGAGCTGGCCCGCGGCAAGGAAGCACTCGCCACGGTGCTGGACCGCGACCCGACCGTCCGCGAGCTCGCAGAACACCTGCAGCTCACCGAGGAACAGGTGATCGAAGGCCTCGTCGCGGCGAACGGATACTCCAGCCAGTCGCTCGACCACGGCCAGGACGACACCACCGAAACAGCCCCCCGGCCGCTGGCTGAGGTCCTCGGCGCCGAGGACTCGGCCATGGAACTCTTCGAAGACCTCCACGCCCTCGCACCCCTGCTGGAACAACTCGAAGGACGCGAGAAGCTCATCCTGGAAATGCGCTTCGGCCAGGAAATGACCCAGGCACAGATCGGCGCCCGCCTGGGTCTCTCGCAGATGCAGATCTCCCGACTCCTCACCCGCACCCTGGCCAAACTCCGCAAAGGCCTCCTGACCACCTGACCGGGGGCTTGCGGATCCCTGGACCGGACCCCTCACCGGGTTTGAAACCTCCGGCGGTGGACAGCTGCCAGGCGTGCCGCGTTTCCGCAGCGAGCGGAAGGAGACCGAGGCGAGCCCGCGAGGGGCGGTCACCGCAGCACCCCGCTACCTGCCACGCCTCCCGGCGTCCTCCTCCGTTCCGTGCCGGGAGGCGGTCGGCGAACGTCGGCCGCCGCTGCTCATCACCCACTGTCCGAGGGCTGCGATGCAGCGCCTACCGGCGAGGGCAGCGGGGCCGTAGCGAGCGCGCGGCTACGGGAACAGGCCGAGCGGCACTCGTGACCCTGGTCCGCAGGGCTCAGGCGGCGGGGCTGCGGGCCACTCCACCCCTCCGACTCTGCGGTAGCCCGGTGTCCCACTGCGGTCAGGTCACCGCCCTACCGGGTGACCGTGCGGCGTCACGGCGCCTGGTGGCGTACTTCCTCCAGTCGTTCCGCGCCGAGCCGGCCCACGGAGCGCTGCCAGCGCCGAGCGCACTGCCTCCGGGCAGTCTTTTGCTCGCGGCCGACGGCTCCCAGGGACAGCGGCCCTCCAGAGCTTGATACGAGCGGCGCCTGCCCCGCCCCTCTGGCGACCGCGCCATTTGCGCAACAGGCTGTTGTCAGCCGGTGCCGTCGCAGTGGAGCACCAGCCACCCTCGTGGGCTGCGGGGCCGCGGTGATGCCGTTGACGGATTTCATGGCGCTTGCCGGGTCCGGTGTTCGGCACCAGGGGAGAACTCAGCCGGCCAGTGCGACGAGTCTTCGGTAGGCGAGTTGGGCGGGCCGCCGGGCGGTGAGGTGAATGTGCACGTCCGCGAGATATTCCTTCAGGGCGTTGTACCCGCACGTGTAAGCCTCCTCCTGCTCACGGGCGTCCGGTGGCATCCAGAAGATCAGCAGCAGCGCGCTTCTTCGGGTGCCTTCAGGGCTGGCGAAGGACAGCCTGTGAACAACAAGCCGCGGCTCGTCCGCGGGCAGGGCCTGTACCAGCTCGTCGTGGGTCAGGTTGGCCTCGACCTCGGCCCCCAGGACGCCCGGGACCTCCGCGTACCGAAGAGCCACGGTGTTGATCTCGCGTCTCTCCCGCAGATGATGCAGGGCGACAAGCGAGCTCTCCGACAGGGTGATCGGGCTGCTCACACGTATCTCACTTCGGTACTGGTCAGGCCCCGGTAAGGGGACCTCGAGTGCCGGGACCCGGATGCCCGGCGGTACGGGCGACGATCGGGCGGCCGGAAGGACCACCACTAACCCCGCCCGGTGGCCGGTCCGGCGCGGCAGTCGGGTGTCTTCAGGTGTGGAGGCGGCCGTTGGTGCCGTCGTGGCTGTCCGCGTGTTCGTCGTCGAACCAGTGGTCGCCGGCCGCGAGGTAGCGGAACGAGTGGGTGCTGCGGGCAGGAAGCGCGACGGTTGCGGCGCGGGTGCCGTCGCCACGGGACTGAAGGGGATGCGCGGTGGGGTTCCAGTCGTTGAAGTCCCCGACGACGCTCACGGGCCCGCCCGGAGTGTCCTCGGGCAGGACGAAAGTGACCTGGGTACGGCCCTTGAGCTGCTTGCGTTCGAGCACGGGAATGACTCCAGCCTTCAGCGGGGGAACCAGCCCGTGCATCCTCGCGTGGTGTGCGTGTGGCGCGGCGGTACAGGGCCGTGCCCCGGGCGAAGGCCACCCGGGTGGCCGCGCGGTACGTCGCTGGGCCGTCCCTTGGACAGCGTCCTGGCGCTGGCCTGCCGGCACCACCATCTGCCGCGGGTCCGGCGCAAGAGTCGACCCGGCACAGCTCTCCGGGCAGTCGAGGGCATTGACGTTTCTGCGTCCCGCACGTCATTCAATGGCGGCTTCAGGATCGGGGTCCGTGCCAGTCCAGGCATAGGACGGTGGCGTCGTCTCGGGGCGGGCGGCCGTCGTAGGCATCGACGACTGCGCCGACCAGGGTGCGCACGACCTCGCGCGGGTGCTCGGTTGCGGTCTTGCGGAGGAGGTCGGCCAGGTCGACCGTTTCGCGTCTCGTTCCTGCATGCCGTCGGTGTGGAGCAGGAGGCGGTCACTGGGGCGCAGAGCTGGCCGGTGCCCGGTGGGTCTGGCGGGCCTGTTCGGCGAGGTCCGTTCCGGCGCGGCGGGCGCCGCGGGAGGCGTTGACCAGGAGGGTGGCCATGAGGGCAGCGCCTACGTCGTGGCCCATGGCGTCCGTGATGGACAGGTGGAGGGTGTCGTTGTCGAGGCTGTAGTCGTAAGTGTCGCCGGCGATGTCGGAGGCCGGGACCAGTGCGCCGGCAAGGGTGAACTGGGGGGCCTCGCAGCAGGAGGCCGCGGGCAGGTGCTGGCGCTGGATCTCCGCGGAGAGGCTGACCGCGGTGGTGCGGTTGCCCCAGTGGTAGAGGTCGGTGAAGCGGCGGACGGTGACAATGATGTACGCCAATCCGTGCGCGGCGTCCTCGACTTGCTCCAGCACGTCCGGCGTGACATGGGTGAGGAAAAGTTCCAGGACGCCGATGGTGTCGCCGCGGTTGGTGACGGGGGCCAGTACTCGCTGCCCCTGTTCGCCATCCGGTGCCAGCGCCAGCTCTGGCTGCGCAAGACCTCGTTGCAGACGCTGCTCCCGGCGAGCGGGACCTGTTCGGCGAGCTCCCCTTGAGGGGTGACCGCCGTGTCATGGACGCGCAGTAGACGCCGTCCGACGACGTCGACGAACAGGAACGCCACGTACCGCGCACCGAACCGGTCCCTCCGATCACGCGCCACACGTCGAGGGAGTCCATCGGCGCGGCTGCCTCGGCCGCCGCCAGCACATCGGCTCCCGGACTTCATGAAGCTGTCCGCCGACTGTCACAGGCGCGTGACAGGGGCTGACGTCGAACGCCCATGAGCGCGGATGGGGCCAGGTGGCCGAGGTCGTCACCGAACGGCGAGGAAGGACACAGGGGTACTAGGAGTTGTCGTCAAAGTGTCACGCCCACATCAGGAGCGACGCGAGGGTGACGGCTGCTTGGTAGGACTGGGCGGTCTTGTCGTACCTGGTCGCGATGCCGCGCCACTGCTTGAGCCGGTTGA
>NZ_SSBM01000068.1:0-20250 GCF_004795115.1 Streptomyces sp. A0592 | reverse complement strand
AAGGAACCTCATCCACCGAAGTGGACGGGGTATCAACTTCTGGCGTTGATTTTTGGCACGCTGTTGAGTTCTCAAGGAACGGACGCTTCCTTTGTACTCACCCTCTCGGGCTTTCCTCCGGGCTTTCATTCTGCTGTCTTGCGTTTCCGACTCTATCAGACTCTTTCGTGTCCGACTTCCTCGGCGCTTTCCAGGTTTTCGCTTTCGCGTTTCCCTTTCCGGCGGTTCCGACTCTATCAGCGAATTTCCTTCTCCCCGACCACTCGCCGCATTCCCGAAAGGGCATACGAATAAGGGGCGGAGATCGAGATGGAAGCTGAAGAGGAGGGTGCCCGTCCATCTGCCGTTCGCGAGATGTTCACGCGGGGCGTCCTGGCGGGAGTCACGACAGTACAGGCCGGGGGGTGCCCAAGCAAATCGATTCAGGCGTATGGTCTAGTCCACCGGTCTAGTCCACTAGTCTCCGTGCCGAAGGGCCCGTCCGGATCGGTACCTACATCGGACGAACCCGAACATCTAGTGACTTATCCTTCAGAAGAGTACGCCGTTCGCAACAGTCAGTGACGGCGACACCGAAAGCCCCACCCCTGGGAGGCCCCTCATGACCAGCGTGACGTCCCCTCTTGCCGGTCGCGCCATCGGACTCGCGGCAGTGCCGGATCCCGTGTTCTCCGGCGCGATGGTGGGGCCGGGCACTGCCATCGACCCCGTGCGCGAGCCTTCTGAGGCGGTCTCCCCCGTCGACGGTGTGGTGGTCTCCCTGCACCCGCACGCGTACGTGGTGGTCGACGGTGAGGGGCACGGTGTACTCACGCACCTCGGCATCGACACGGTCCAGCTCAACGGCGAGGGCTTTGAGCTGCTCGTCAACAAGGGCGACACCGTGACCCGCGGCCAGGCGGTCATCCGTTGGAACCCCGCTGCCGTCGAGGCCCTCGGCAAGTCCCCGATCTGCCCGGTCGTGGCGCTCGAGGCGACGGCCGAGTCCCTGTCCGGCGTCGTCGAGTCCGGCGACGTGAAGGCTGACGAAGTTCTCTTCAGCTGGCAGTGACCCTTCCGCCCAGCACGGGCGTGACGGACATCCATCGCGGCGGCCAGGGCCGCCGCCCAATCGGAGACGGGTGAAATGGAGACAACGCTGCGAGGCGTCGGCGTGAGCCACGGGGTGGCGATCGGCGAGGTGCGGCACATGGGTACGGCGGTCCTCGAGCCGCCGGCCAGGCAGATCACCGCCGACGAGGCGGCGCGCGAACAGGGGCGCGCCCGCCAGGCCGTGAGTGCCGTGGCGGCCGACCTCATCGCGCGTGGCCAGCTGGCCGGTGGCGAGGCCCAGCACGTGTTGGAGGCCCAGGCGATGATCGCCGAGGACCCCGAGCTGATGGCGGACGTCGACCGGCGGATCGCCGTCGGCAGCACCGCCGAGCGCGGTGTGTACGACGCCTTCGCCGCCTACCGCGACCTGCTCGCGGGAGCCGGCGAGTACATGGCCGGCCGGGTGGCCGACCTGGACGACGTACGGAACCGGATCGTGGCGCGGCTGCTCGGCGTACCAATGCCCGGTGTGCCCGACAGCGACGAGCCGTACGTGCTGATCGCGCGGGACCTGGCACCCGCCGACACCGCGCTGCTCGACCCGGCCCTCGTCCTCGGCTTCGTGACCGAGGAGGGCGGGCCGACCAGCCACAGCGCGATCCTCGCGCGGGCGCTGGGCGTGCCGGCGATCGTGGCGCTGCCGGGTGCCGGTGAGATCGCCGAGGGCACCATGATCGCGGTGGACGGCAGCACGGGCGATCTGTTCCTCGACCCGTCCGCGGAGAAGCGGGCCGAGCTGGAGGCCGCGGCCGCCGAGCGCAAGGCGGCGCTGGCCGCCTCGTCCGGTCCCGGGGCGACCTCCGACGGCCACAAGGTGCCGCTGTTGGCCAATGTCGGCGGTCCCGCGGACGTGCCGGCGGCCGTCGAGGCCGGAGCCGAGGGTGTGGGCCTGTTCCGCACGGAGTTCCTCTTCCTGGACGACAGCAAGAAGGCTCCGTCCGAGGAGAAGCAGATCGAGTCCTACCGCAAGGTGCTCGAGGCCTTCCCCGAGGGGCGTGTCGTCGTACGCGTGCTCGATGCGGGCGCCGACAAGCCGCTGGACTTCCTGACCCCGGCCGACGAGCCGAACCCGGCCCTGGGCGTGCGCGGGCTGCGCTCGCTGCTGGACCACCCGGAGGTGCTGCGTACGCAGCTGACCGCGCTGGCGAAGGCGGCCGAGGGCCTGCCGGTGCACCTCGAGGTCATGGCGCCGATGGTGGCCGACCGGGCCGACGCGAAGGCCTTCGCCGACGCCTGCCGAGAGGCCGGCCTCCAGGCGAAGTTCGGCGCGATGGTGGAGATCCCCTCCGCCGCGCTCCGTGCGCGCTCGATCCTGCAGGAGGTCGAGTTCCTCTCGCTGGGGACCAACGACCTCGCGCAGTACGCCTTCGCCGCCGACCGGCAGGTCGGCGCCGTCTCCCGGCTCCAGGACCCGTGGCAGCCCGCGCTGCTCGACCTGATCGCCATGTCGGCCGAGGCCGCCAGGGCGGAGGGCAAGAGCTGCGGCGTCTGTGGCGAGGCCGCCTCCGACCCGCTGCTGGCCTGTGTGCTGACCGGTCTGGGTGTCACCTCCCTGTCGATGGGTGCCGCGTCGATCCCCTACGTCCGGGCGACGCTCGCCAAGCACACGCTGGCGCAGTGTGAGCGTGCCGCGGCGGCGGCCCGTGCGGCGGACAGCGCCGAAGAGGCCCGCGTGGCCGCCCAGGCGGTGCTCTCCGGCGAGTAGCCGGAGGGTGTGTCGTGTGGATCGTGGGGCCCTCGCCGGTGGCGGGGGCCCCACGGTCGTTCAGTGGTGCGGGCCCGGGGCGTCGACCTCGTAGCCGGGGCAGTATTCGACGCCCGGTTCCGGGGAGACGGGGTCTCCTGTGTCGGCGTCGGTGCAGTAGGCGTTGAAGACGGCGGCCGCCGAGAGGGCCGTGAGGCGGCCACGGTCCAGGCGCCAGCCGTGGACCCGGTCCCGATGGCCCTCGGTGGTGCTGCGCAGGACCAGTCCCCCGGGCCCGCCCAGGGCCAGGCCCGCGGCGAGGACCGTCACGAAGTCGAGGCTCTCGCGGCCCTCGATGCGCGGCGGGGTGTCCGGATCGCCGCTGCTGTCGGCGTGCAGGACGGCGACGAGCTGCTCGTCCTCGGTCGGGACGCTGCAGACGAAGTGGTGGTGGCCGGGGCCGGCTCCGGCGACGAGGCGTTCGAGCGCGTCGGCAGCGCGGTCGAAGGAGGCGTGGCCGATGTCCTCGCCGCAGTCCGCGCAGCGTCCCACCCGGGCGAGGACGGCGGTGGCGTACTCCCAGGTGGCGTGGCGGACTGCTTCGTCGACGAGGAGCGGGACGAGCTCGCCGATGGGCTGGCCGGTGTAGGGCAGGACGGTCCCGCTGCCGGCGAGCTCCGCGGTGAAGCGGGTACGGGTCTCGGACGTGTCCGGGTCCAGCCCGTGCTCGCCGCAGTATTCGGCGTACTCGTCGGGATCGAAGAGGGCCACGGTGGTGTGGAGGCCCCGGGCCGCGAAGGACCGGAGCAGGCCGTCGACGTGGTGGAGGTATTCGGCGTAGTCGGCGTGGCGGTCGAAGCCGAAGCTGCGATAGGCGCACATGGCCGCGAAGTCCCCGGCGTCGGCCAGGAGGCCGACGGTGCCGGGGACCTCGCGGCGCAGCGCGCGGCGCCGGTGGGTGCTGCGGGTCCGGTGGGTACCGGTGTCGTTCTGGTGTGGCATGGCTGGCTCCCCCTGAGTGCGAACACTTGCTCACTCAACGTAACCATGACCACTGACAGTGACCTCAGTCGCGGGTGCGCGTGCGGGCCAGTTCCTCGTAGAAACCGAGGAGGCCGATGTTGTCGACGGAGCCCGGGTTGACCGCCTTGGCCAGCGGGGTGCCCTGGAGGAGCCGCTTGACCGGCACCTCGATGCGCTTGCCGGTGAGGGTGTGCGGGATGGCCGGCACCTCGATGACCTCGTCGGGGACGTGGCGCGGGGAGAGTTCCTCGCGGATCGTCGCCTTGATCCGGGCGCGCAGTTCGTCGTCCAGGGCCGCGCCCGGGGCCAGATGGACGAAGAGCGGCATCCAGTACCCGCCGTTCGGCTCCTCCAGGCCGATGACCAGGGACTCCTTGATCTCGGGCAGCCGCTCGACGGCCTCGTAGATGTCGGCGGAGCCCATCCGTACGCCCTGGCGGTTGAGCGTGGAGTCCGAGCGGCCGTGGATGATCACCGAGCCGTGGTCGGTGATCGTGATCCAGTCCCCGTGGCGCCAGGTGCCCGGGAACATCTCGAAGTAGCTGTCGCGGTAGCGGCTGCCGTCGGGGTCGTTCCAGAAGTGGATCGGCATGGACGGCATGGGGTTGGTGACGACGAGCTCGCCCACCTCTCCGACGACCGGCTTGCCCGAGGGGTCCCAGGCCTGGAGGTCCGTGCCGAGGCAGGCCGCCTGGAGCTCGCCGATGTGCACGGGGAGGGTGGGGACGGCGCCCGCGAAGCAGCTGCAGACGTCGGTGCCGCCGCTGACGGAGGCGATCCAGAGGTCTTCGGCGACCTCGTCGTGGAGCCAGCGGAAGCCGTCGGGCGGGAGCGGGGAGCCGGTGGTCGCCACGCACTTCACCGCGGAGAGGTCGAAGTCGCGGGACGGGTGGACCTCGGCCTTGCGGCAGGCCATGACGTAGGCGGCGGAGGTGCCGTAGAGGGTGGCGCGGGTGCGTTCGGCGATGCGCCACTGGGCGCCCGTGTCCGGGTAGCCGGGGCTGCCGTCGTAGAGGACGACGGTGGTGCCGGTGAGGAGTCCGGAGACGAGGAAGTTCCACATCATCCAGCCGGTGGAGGTGTACCAGAAGAACCGGTCCTCCGGGCCGAGGTCGCAGTGCAGGCCGAGCTGCTTGAGGTGTTCGAGGAGGATGCCGCCCTGGGACTGGACGATGGCCTTGGGCAGGCCGGTCGTACCGGAGGAGTAGAGGACCCAGAGGGGGTGGTCGAAGGGGACCGGCTCGAAGACGGGCTCGGTGTCGGCGGCGGTGAGCGCGGACCAGTCGAGGGCGCCGTCGGGCGCGGGCGTGCCGAGGAGCGGGATGTGGACGACGGCGCGCAGGGAGGGCAGCTCCGCGCGGAGCTCGGCGACGGCGTCGCGGCGGTCATGCTCCTTGCCGCCGTAGCGGTAGCCGTCCACGGTGAACAGGACGACGGGTTCGACCTGCTGGAAGCGGTCGAGGACGCTGCGGGCGCCGAAGTCGGGCGCGCAGGAGGTCCACACGCCGCCGACCGCGGCGGTGGCGAGGAGGGCCACGGCCGCCTCGGGGATGTTGGGGAGGTAGCCGCTGACACGGTCGCCGGGGCGTACGCCGAGGGCGCGCAGTTCGGCGGCGAGGGAGCCGACCTGGCGGCGGAGTTCGGCCCAGGTGACGGGGACGGCCTCGTGGGTCTCGTCCACGTACAGCAGGGCGGGGTCGTCGGCGCGGGCCGGGTCCTCCGCGGCGCGCAGCGCGTGCTCGGCGTAGTTGAGGGTGGCTCCGGTGAACCACTGCGCGCCGGGCATGGACCGGTCGGCGAGTACGGACTCGTACGGGGTGGTGAAGCGGACGTCGAACCATTCGGCGACGGCCTGCCAGAAGGTGTCGAGCTCGTCGACCGACCAGCGGTGCAGGGCCGGGTAGCCGCCCTCCGCGGGGGCTCCGAAGCGCGTCGCGGCCCAGGCCTGGAAGGCGGTGATCCGGGCCGCGGCGATCCGGTCGGGGCCCGGCGCCCAGAGGGGTTCCGGCTGGGTGGCTGAGGTCATGGATCGGCTCCCGGTCAAGTCTGCGGCTCGCGCTTCGTGTGCGTACGGTGCCATCGCGCGGGGGGTGCGCGCGCGGCGGCTCACAGGGACGATGCCATGTGATCGACGGCTGCACCAGGGTCGACCTGGCCGGTCGGGTGAGCGGCGGGGAACGCCGCCGTCGGGTGAACGGCAGTTGAACGCCGTCCCCTCGGCCGGGGACCGGTGGCAGGGTGATCGGCATGGACGGTCGTGAGCTGGTGCGTGCGGTGAAGGACATCGGTACGGAGCGCGGGCGGCGCGCCTGGCTCTCGGCATGGCGCCGACGCCGCGCGGACGCGGTGGGGCTCCCGCGCCGGGGCGCGGAGCGGGCGCGGGTGCCGGGTCTGCTGGTGGGTACGGAGCCCCGGCCGGGCGGGGGCGTGCTGCGGTTCGCGCGCTCGGAGCTGGTGGTGCGGGTGATGGCGGGCGGGGTGGTGTTCTGGGCCTGGGACGGGGCCGGTGCGACGCCCTCGTACGCGGTGGTGGGGAGCGGGCCCGAGCCGGACCTGCGGGCGGTGCTGGAGCCGGACACCGGGGGCGGCTGGCGGGTGGTGTCGGAGCGGGTCACGGTGGCGGTGTCGCGGCACGGGGCGGTGGAGGTGCGCACGCCGGGCGGGACGGTGCTGCGGCGGGAGTCGCCGCCGCGGTGGTGGGAGCCGGCGCCCCTCGCCGGGGAGGGCGCAGAGGGGGCCGGCTCCGCCGCGCCCGCGGACGCGGCCCCGGGCGCGGCGGGTGGGACGGACGCGGCTGCGGGCGGGACGCGACCCGCGGGAGATCCGGCCGACTCGGGACCGGTGGGTGGCGGGCGGTGGGTGGTGCGCAGTGAGGTGCCGGCGGACGCGCGGTTCTTCGGGCTCGGGGGGCGGGCGGCGGGGCCGAGGCTGCGCGACGGGGCGTACCGGCTGTGGAACACGGACCCCAAGGGCGGTTTCGGGCCGGGCGTCGATCCGCTGTACCTCACGATGCCGGTGCAGATGGTCGTGGCGGACGCGGGGACCCACCTGGTCTTCCACGACAACTGCTGGGACGGCCGGGTGCTGCTGCGCGAGGGTGAGGAGGGCGTCGGTTCGGGGCAGGACCGTCCGGGGGTGAGCGAGCTGCGCATGGAGGGCGGGCCGCTGCGCTGCTGGGTGCTGGTGGGGACGCCGGCGCGGGTGCTCCAGGGCTGGTCGGGGCTGACGGGCGGGGCCGCCGTGCCGCCGGAGTGGGCGCTGGGGTACCAGCACGCGCGATGGGGTTTCGGGAGCGCGGCCGAGGTGCGGCGGGTGGTCGCCGGGTACGCGTCGCGCGGGCTCGCGCTGTCGGCCGTACACCTGGACATCGACCACTACGACGGGCACCGGGTGTTCACGGTGGACGAGGAGAAGTTCCCCGACCTGCCGGGCCTGGCCGGGGAGTTGCGGGAGCAGGGGGTGCGGCTCGTCTCGATCGTGGACCCGGCGGTCAAGGCGGGGGACGCGCTGCACGCCGCCGGGCTGACGGTGGGGTCGGGGGGCGCCTTCGTACGGGACGCGGGCGGCAGGGAGGTGCGCGGGGAGGTGTGGCCGGGTGAGTGCGCCTATCCGGACTTCACGGATCCGGCGGTGCGGGAATGGTGGGGCGGGCTGTACGAGGAACGGCTGGCGCAGGGCTTCTCCGGCTTCTGGCACGACATGAACGAGCCGGTGTCCTTCGCGGCGTTCGGGGACACCACGCTGCCGCGATCGGCGCGCCACGCGATGGACGGGGCGGGCGGCGACCACCGCCAGGGGCACAACGTGTACGCGCTGGGCATGGCACGGGCGGGGTGGGAGGGCCTCGTCCGGCTGCGGCCGCAGGAGCGGCCGTTCCTGTTCTCCCGCTCGGGGTGGGCGGGCATGCAGCGGTACGGGGGTACCTGGTCGGGCGATGTGGAGACCAGCTGGGAGGGGCTTCGGGCCTCGCTGGCGCTGGTGCTGGGGCTGGGCCTGTGCGGGGTGCCGTACTCGGGTCCGGACGTGGGCGGGTTCGGCGGTTCGCCGTCGCCGGAGCTGTTCGTGCGGTGGCTGCAGCTGGGCGCGTACCTGCCGTTGTTCCGCACGCATTCGGCGATCTGGGCGGGGCGGCGGGAGCCGTGGGAGTTCGGGCCGGAGGTGGAGGAGGAGGCGCGGGCGGTGATGGCGGAACGGGAGCGGCTGCGGCCGTACTTCGTGACGCTGGCCCACATGGCACGGCGGACGGGCGCCCCGTACGTGCGGCCGGTGTGGTGGGGGGCTCCGGAGGACCGGCGGCTGCGGGACTGCGGGGACACGTTCCTGCTGGGTGATGCACTGCTGGTCGCACCGGTGCTGGAGTGCGGGGCGGACCGGCGGGCGGTACGGCTGCCGCGGGGCCGGTGGTACGACACCGCGACGGGGGCGGCGTACGAGGGGCCGGGGCAGATCCTGCTGGACGCCCCGCGGGGACGGATCCCGGTGCTGGCGCGGGCGGGTGCGGTACTGCCGGTGCGGGCGGCGTCCGGGGACGGCGGCGGGGTGGAGCTGGAGGTCTGGGCACCCGCCCGGGGCCGTACGGGCGGCGGGGTCGTGGTCCGGGACCCGGGACCGGGCTTCGGCGCGGGCGTGGTCGAGCGGTACACCTCGCGGTGGGCCGGGGAGAGCGTGGTGGTGGAGGACGAGGCCGGCACGGCGGTGCGGGACGCCGTGGTGCGGGGGCTGTAGGCGGGGGGCAGGCGCCGGTTCAGGACGGGGCTCCGCCCCGGACCCCGGGCCTCGAACGCCGGCGGGGCCGGAGATGGTCGCGCCTCGGCCGCCGGCGGGGCGTGGGTGGCCCCGGCGCCGGCTGCGGTCGTCAGCTGTACGCGCCCGCGAACCAGGAGGTGGCCGCCTGGGTGTGGAGGGGGAAGGCCAGGGGGGTGGGGGCGCGCAGGACGTGCCAGCCCGTGGTCTCGTCCGTCGGCTTCGAGGCGGGGAGGGTGTCCGCGGGGCGTGGCGGCAGGAGGCCGAAGAGGAGGAGGTGGCCTGCCGGGGAGCTGAGGGCGTCGGCCAGGGTTACCTCCGAGGCGGGGGCGGTGATGCCGGTCTCCTCGCGCAGCTCGCGGACGACGGCGTCGCGCCAGTCCTCGCCGAAGTCGATGAAGCCGCCGGGCAGGGCGATGCCGCCGAGGGCGGGTTCGATCGTCCGGGTGATGACCACGAGGCCGGTGCCGTCCGCGTCCTCGACGGGGAGGAGGGTGACGGCCACGGGGAGGGGGTTGCGGTAGGCGGTGGCACCGCACGACGGGCAGGTGCGGGGCCAGGCGGTGGTGCCGTACGGCGCTCCGCAGGTGGAGCAGTGCGAGTCCCTCAGGTGTTCCGGCATGCGGTGATGGTATGCCAAGGGGTATGCGGATGACGGCTGTTGTGGGACTGGTCGGGCTGCTGGCGGGCGGGGCTGCGGCGCCGCCCGGATTCGCTGCGCTGCGGGAGGTGGATCCGAGTATCCGGCAGGACATGCGGTACGCCGGCGAGCGGAACTTCACCGGCGCCGCGGTCGACGGGTACGAGGAGCCGGAGTGCCTGCTGGCCCGGCCGGCCGCGGAGGCACTGCGGCGGGCGCAGCGGGTGCTGTTGCGCCAGGGCTACTCGCTGCGGGTGTACGACTGCTACCGGCCGCAGCGGGCGGTCGACCTGTTCGTGCGGTGGGCGCGGGAGGAGGACGGTCCGGAGGACCTCGCGCGCAAGGCGGAGTTCTATCCGCGGGTGGAGCGCGGGCGGCTGATTCCCGACGGGTACATCGCGGAGAAGTCCGGGCACAGCCGTGGGAGCACGGTCGACCTGACGCTGGTGGAACTCTCCGGCCGGGAGGTCGACATGGGGACCGCCTTCGATTTCTTCGATCCGCTGTCGCACACGGACGATCCACGGGTGACGGGTGCCGCCCGCGCCAACCGGCAGTTGCTGAAGCGGGTGCTGGGCGGGCAGGGGTTCGTGAACCTTCCCGAGGAGTGGTGGCATTTCACGTACAAGCCCGAGGCCTACCCGGACTCGTATTTCGACTTCCCCGTCGCTGTCGCCGAGGTCCGGCCGTGAGTACCTTGCCCGCATGACATTCAGCTCGTACGAGGAATTCTGGCCGTACTACGTCGCGATGCACTCCCGCGCAGCCACCCGCTGGGTGCATCTCACCGGCACGCTCACCGGTCTGGCGCTGGCCGCCTACGGGGTGGCGCGCGGCCGCAGGCGCTGGCTCGCCGCCCTCCCCCTCATCGGGTACGGGACCGCCTGGCCGGCGCACTTCCTGATCGAGGGGAACAATCCGGCCACCTTCGGGCATCCGGCGTGGTCGCTGCGCGGGGACGCGCAGATGATCCGGATGATGCTGGCCGGGCGGGACGCGGAGCTGGACGAGATCGCGTCCAAGTGGCTCGCCGGGAACCGGTGACCCGGGCCGTGCGGCCGTGGCAGACTCCTAGCTTCTGACGATGCGTCAGCTCTTCGGCATGGGAGGGGTCTTGGCACGCACACGCACACCCGTCGTGAGCGGGTGGTTCACCGAGAACGCGCCGGACGGGGGCGGCTTCCGGCTGCTCGGCACCCGGTGCTCGGCCTGTACCGCGGTGTTCTTCCCCCGCGAGGACGCCTACTGCCGCAACCCGCGGTGCCCCGGCGGCGGCGAGCTGGCCGAGGTGCCGCTCTCGCCCCGGGGCCGCGTCTGGTCCTACACCGACGGGCGCTACCGGCCGCCCGCGCCGTACGTGTCCGACCCGGCCGAGCCCTGGGAGCCGTACACCCTGCTGGCGGTGGAGCTGGAGGCCGAGGGGATGGTCGTGCTGGGGCAGGCCGTGCCCGGGATCGGGGTCGCCGACCTGGCGGTGGGCACGGAGGTCGAGGTGGTGGGCGGCGTGCTCGACGAGGACGCCGAAACCACCTGGGTGACCTGGCAGTTCAAGCCGGTGGGAGGGGCCGCGTGAGCGCCGAGGTCGCCGTCCTGGGGGCCGGCATGCACCCGTGGGGCAAATGGGGTCGCAGCTTCGTCGAGTACGGGCGGACGGCGGCCCGGGCGGCGCTCGCGGACGCCGGACTGGACTGGACGGACGTGGAGTCGGTCGTCGGCGCCGACACCGTGCGCTCCGGCTACCCGGGCTACGTGGCCGGGGCCACCTTCGCCCGGGCCCTCGGCTGGCAGGGGGCCCGGGTGACCAGCGTGTACGCGGCCTGCGCCTCGGGGGCCCAGGCGATCGGGGCGGCTCGCGCACAGATCCTGGCGGGCTTGGCCGACGTGGTGCTCGTGGTCGGCGCGGACGCGGCTCCCAAGGGGTTCTTCGCTCCGGCCGGCGGGGACCGGCCGGACGATCCGGACTGGCTGCGGTTCCGCGTGCTGGGCGCGACCAACCCCGCGTACTTCGCGCTCTATGCCCGCCGCCGGATGGCCGTGCACGGGGACACCCTGGAGGACTTCGCCCAGGTCAAGGTGAAGAACGCGGCGGCCGGACTGCTCAACCCGCACGCCCGCTACCGCAAGGCCGTCACCGCGGACGAGGTCGCGGCCTCGGCGGTGGTCGCCGATCCGCTCCGGCTGCTGGACATCTGCGCGACCTCCGACGGCGGCGCGGCGCTGGTGCTCACCAGCATGGACTTCGCACGCTCGCGCGGGGTGGCCGATCCCGTGCGGATCCGGGCCGTGTCGACGGTGACGCCCACCTATCCGCGGACGGTGCTGGACCTGCCGGACATCGCCACCGACTCGACGACGGCCGCGGAACCGGTGGCCGGATCCTTCCGGTCCTCGATCGCACGCGCCGCCTACGAGGAGGCGGGGCTCGGGCCGCAGGACCTTTCGCTCGCCGAGGTGTACGACCTGTCCACCGCCCTGGAGCTGGAGTGGTACGAGGACATCGGGCTGTGCGCCGAGGGCGAAGGGGCGAAGCTGGTGCGGGAGGGGGCGACGGCCCTGGGCGGGCGGATCCCCGTCAACACCAGTGGCGGACTGGCCTCGTTCGGGGAGGCGGTGCCGGCCCAGGCCATTGCGCAGGTGTGCGAGCTGACGTGGCAGTTGCGCGGTATGGCCGGGGAGCGTCAGGTGCCCGGTGCGCGGGCGGGGATCACCGCCAACCAGGGGCTGTTCGGGCACGGCTCGGCCGTCGTCGCCGTGCGGTGAAGGTGCGCGCCGGCGGCTCGCGTCGGCAGTTCGTCGTCCGAACGCTTGACGGCCCACGGCGGCAGGTTCACACTCGCTCCACAGTCCCGCGCCGCGACCGGGACCGCGAACCCCCCGTGAGAGCTGCGGCCCGTACCCCAGTCGGCGGGGGTACGGGTCGCGCCCATGTCGTCGCGCCGGTGACGGGCCCCGGCGGGCCGCCGGAGCGGCCCCCGATTCAGGTGCCCGGTTCAGGCTCCCGCGGACAGGCTCCGGCGCCGCTCGCGCGCCAGGGACATCGCGTGTTCCACGACCCCGACCAGTACGTCCTTCACGGACTCCCGGTCCCGTGCGTCGCACAGCAGCACCGGCACCCCGGGGTCGAGGTCGAGTGCCGTCCGTACGGTCACCACGGGGTGGCGGTCCGCTCCGTCGAAGCAGTTGACCGCGACCACGAACGGGATCGAGCGCCGCTCGAAGTAGTCGATGGCCGCGAAGCAGTCGGCCAGGCGGCGGGTGTCCGCGAGGACCACGGCGCCCAGGGAGCCCTGGGCCAACTCGTCCCACAGGAACCAGAAGCGGTCCTGTCCGGGCGTGCCGAACAGGTACAGCACCAGGTCCTCGCGGAGCGTGATGCGCCCGAAGTCCATGGCCACGGTCGTGGTGCTCTTGCCCTCCACTCCCCCGGTGTCGTCGACGCCGACGCCGGGCTCGGAGAGCCGTTCCTCGGTACGGAGCGGTCTGATCTCGCTGACCGCGCTGACCAGGGTGGTCTTGCCCACCCCGAAACCTCCCGCGACCAGGATCTTCAAGGTCAGCGGCTCGACCGGCGACACCGCGTGCATGGCACCGGTGCGGCTAAAGCGCCCGAAGGCCATCGATCACCTCACGCAGAATGGATTCATCGGGCAGTTCTGCCGGGGGTACCGGCCTGGTCACGTGGACCAGTTCCTCATCGACCAGGTCGCCGATGAGGACGCGTACGACCCCGACCGCGAGGTCGAGGTCGGCCGCGAGTTCGGCGACCGACTGGGGCCGGCCCCGGCACAGCCCGAGGATGTGGGCGTGTTCCGGGGAGAGGGTCATGTCCCAGACCGGATCCTCGGCCGCCGGTTCGGCGACGACGAGGGCGATCAGGTCGAGACGGTGCTGGCCCGCGTGGCTGGTCCGCCCGCGGGTCATGGCGTAGGGGCGTACGACGGGACCCGCGTCGTCGTCGAACCAGTGCGCGTGGTCTGGGGCGGACGGGTCGAAGGGCATGCCGGCGGGAATGTCGGCGAGATGGTCCTGGCCTGGGTCGCTCATGCCTTCCGACTCACCCTCCGGCTGGCAGCCCGGTGCGTGGGGCGGTCGCCAGGTGGTCCCCCACCCGCTTGACCATCAGGGTCATCTCGTACGCGACCTGCCCGACGTCGGAGTCGGCGTCGGCCAGCACGGCCAGGCAGCTGCCGTCGCCCGCGGCCATGACGAAGAGGAAGGCCTCGTCGAGCTCGACCACGGTCTGGCGGACCCGGCCGGAGTCGAAGTGCCGGCCGACGCCCTTGGCCAGGCTGTGGAACCCGGAGGCGACCGCCGCCAGGTGCTCGCTGTCCTCGCGGGTCAGGTCCTTGGAGCTGCCCGTGGGCAGGCCGTCGCCGGAGAGGACCACCGCCTTGCGGATGGACCCGACCCGGTCGACGAGCTCGTCGAGGAGCCAGTTGAGCGGGCCGGAGCCGCGGCCCCTGCTGTCGTTGCCGGTCTGCGGTGCGGTCATCGACCGTCCCCTTCGTTCTCGTTCGCGGGACCGCCGGCGGGGGTTGTGCCCGCCTCGGTCTCGGACTGCTGCTGTGCGTGCCGGTTGCGGCCCGCGGTCCAGCCACGCTGGAGTGCGGACATGCGCGTGCGTACGTCCTCCGCGTCGCGGTCTGCCACCTGGTCGGGGGCGGCTTCGGCGGGCGCGGACGACGCGGACTTCTTGAGCTGCGGTGCCAGGCTGGCCTGGCGGATGCGGCGGGGCAGCCCGCCGATGTCCGGGCCGACGGCGGGTTCCGTGTC
This sequence comes from Streptomyces sp. A0592, assembly GCF_004795115.1. Taxonomy (NCBI): domain Bacteria; kingdom Bacillati; phylum Actinomycetota; class Actinomycetes; order Kitasatosporales; family Streptomycetaceae; genus Streptomyces; species Streptomyces sp. A0592. The sequence continues at coordinate 6,295 of NZ_SSBM01000068.1, read as the reverse complement.
GTCGGATCCGGCCGTGGGTGCCTGCTGCGGGACCACGGAGACCGGGCGGGAATCCACCCGGCGACCGTGTTCGGCGACCAGGGTCGGGGTGGGGCGGCGGCGCGGCAGCGGTACGGCTCCCTGGGAGCGGGGGCCGTCGGGACGCGGGACCTCCAGGCGCTGGGTGTCCAGCCGGACCGGTCCGGTGGGGGTGAGCGGTTCTCGGTCGCCGCCCCGGGCGCCGCCCCGCTCGGCGTGCCGGTCGGTGTGCGGGCGGTCCGCCGGGCGCAGGCCGAGCAGGGCGCTGCGCGGGGTGCCGTTCGGCGGGGTCTCGTCGTCGAGGGTCGCCATGGCCGGGCGGGCGCCGGCCGGGCGGCTCGTCACGGCGGCCGGGTCCTCGTCCAGGGCGGCGGGGTCGTCGAGGACGTCCATGCCGTCGAGGCCGCGGCCGCCGAGCGGGGCTTCCAGCTCGACGGGGCCGCGCAGTTCGGCGGTGGGCAGCGGGCGGCCTGCGGACGCGCGCTCCACGGCGGAGGTCACGGGCCGCTCGGAGTGCGTCCTGCCGATCTGGCCCGCCTTCGCGGCGCGGCTGCCGGCCTTGCCGGGCCGGGGGCCGTCCAGCCGTACGCCGCTGCCGCTGGTCTCGGGGGCGTCGGTCAGCAGGGCCGAGGGGAGGAAGACCACCGCGGTGGTGCCCCCGTACGGGCTGGGCTGGAGGACGACCTTGACGCTGTGGCGCTGCGCGAGGCGGCTGACGACGAACAGGCCGAGCCGGTCGGTGTCGGAGAGTTCGAACTCGGGGGTCTCGGCGAGCCGGAGGTTGGCGTCGAGCAGCGCCTCCGGGGTCATGCCGAGGCCCCGGTCGTGGATCTCGAGGGTGAAGCCGTTGGCCACGCGCTCGCCGTGCACCTGGACCGCGGTGTGCGGCGGGGAGAACACCGTGGCGTTCTCCAGGAGTTCGGCGATGAGGTGGGTGACGTCGGCGACGGCCGGGCCGACGATGCCGAGGCGGGTGAGGCGGCGTACCTCGATGCGCTCGTAGTCCTCGACCTCGGCGACGGCGGCCCGTACGACGTCCATGAGCTGGACGGGCTTGCGCCACTGGCGGGAGGGGGCGGCTCCGGAGAGGATCACCAGGCCTTCGGCGTGGCGGCGCATGCGGGTGGTCATGTGGTCGAGGCGGAAGAGGTCGGCGAGCTCCTCGGTGTCCTCGGTGCGGCGCTCCATCGTGTCGAGGAGGGTCAGCTGGCGGTGCAGCAGCACCTGGTTGCGGCGGGCGAGGTTGACGAACACCTCGGAGACGCCGCGCCGCAGGTCGGCCTGCTTGACTGCGGCCTCGACGGCGGCGCGCTGGAGGGTGTTGAGGGCCTGGCCGACCTGGCCGACCTCGTCCTTCTCGTATTCGAGGTGCGGGGCCTCGGTCTCGACGTCGACGTGTTCGCCGGCGGCGAGGCGGCGCATGACGCTGGGCAGGCGGACGCCCGAGGCCTCGTGGGCCTCCTTGCGCAGCCGGGACAGGTCGCGGACCAGGTCGCGGCCGATGCGCACGGAGAGGACGAGGGACACGATCAGGGCGAGGAAGCCGAGGAGGGCGGCGCCGGCGGCCTGGATCATGACGTCCGTGGCCACGGGCTCGATGCGCCGCTGGTAGCGGTCGCCGGCGTCGGTGTTCATGCTCGCCAGGTCGTCGAGGACCTTGGAGGAGGCCTCGTCCCACTGGGCGGCGGTGAGGTTGCGCGGCTTGTTGACCGCGCCGCCGGAGATGAAGCGCTCCTCGGCTTCGCGCAGCGGCTGGGTCTGGAGGTCCTTCCAGTACGCCTCGAAGATCTCCCGGTCGCCGGCGGGGAGGGTCACGAGGTTGAACTCGTAGAGGAGCGTGCGGTTGGCGGCGAAGTCGGAGACGCGGCGGATGTCGCCCGCGGTGATGTTGCGCGCGGCGAGGGTGGAGGCGATCACGGCGTCCTCGCGGGAGAGGAGCTCGCGGGCGCGGCTGATGCCGACGAGGGCGCGGCCCTCCTTGTCGACCTCGACGTTGTCCAGGCCGTGGAGGTTCATGAGGAAGTCGTAGCAGGGGTCGACGAGCCGGTTGTAGAGCTCCAGGGCCTGGCCGGGATCGAGGGCGTTCTGGTCGACGGAGCGGCGCATGGAGCCGATGCCGTGGAACGCGGTGACGATCGAGCGCAGGCGCTGGGCGCTCTGCGGGCTGAGCTCGTCGACGACCTTCGGGTCGCGGGCGCTGACGCTGATCTTCTCGACGGCCTGGTCGGTCTCGGCGCGGCGCTTGGCCAGTTCGGCGGTGGCGGTGGCGGCCCGGGGGTCTCCGAGGACGACGAGGGTCTGGCGCCGCTCCTTCTGGATGACGCGGGCGACGTCCTCGATCGGGTAGCCGACCTTGTCGATGACGTAGGCCACGTCGAAGAGTTGGATGGCCTGACGGCCTGTGATGACCGTGGCGAAGCCCCAGAGGGCGGTCAGGGAGACGAGCGGCACAAGGAGCAACGCCACGATCTTCCGGCGGATGGATTTCCCGCGAAAGCGCATGGCCTCCCCAGCCTCCCCCAGGTCAACCCCGTTGCCGGGGGTCGGTGTTCCGTCATTTAAACGGCGTGAGCCTACTACTGCTGAGGAGTAGGTTCGAAGGCGTGTCCGGACGTTTTCGGCCTGCCCCCTGTGTGAAGATCACCAGTTGTCCGATACTTCCGGTCAAGAGCGGCCCGATATGTGGCAGATGACACTTGGTGGGGCGTCAGTTCCCGCACCCTGATGGATGGCTGGAATTATTCGTTCCGCGATCTTTGCCTCCGGAAGAGCCGTCCGGGATTCGGGAATCTCCCGGCGCCGCCGGACGTCTTGTCTGTACGAGGGGCACGTCAGGGTAGACGTGTTGGGGTAGGCAAGGCGGACCGCGGTGGGGAGTGAGCGGACCATGAGCAGTGAAGAGGGCGCCGGTGCGGCGAGGCGCGGCCTGTGGGTGGAGGAGCCGGCGCGCCGGCGCCGGATGCCGGACCCGGTGCGGGTCTCGGCGGTGCGGGCGGTGCTGGTCGTGGCGGTGACCCTGACCCAGGCGACGATCACGTTCTTCCTGAGCCTGACCGGCTCCTGGCTGGCCTTCCCGATGGTTCTCGGCGCGGTCGCGGCGACCATCGCGGCCACCTGGGCCGTGCTGGACGTGTGGATCACCCGGCAGACGTGGAACCAGCGGTACGGGGTCGTGTCCGAGCCCAGCAGTACGGCGCGGCTGCGCCGCCGGGAGGCCCGGCGGGCGGCCAAGGCCCTGCGGGAGGCGCGCAGGCTCGCAGGCCCGGCCCGAATAGCCCGCGAGGACGGGCCCCTGGCGGGGTTCGGCCGGCGCTGAGCGGGCGTCCGAGGGCCTGAGCGGGCCCGTGGGCTCCGGCGCCGGATCGGCGCAGGGACCACGGGCCCAGGGGCTCACGGGCTCACGGGCGCGTTCAGGACTCGCGCAGCACGCGTGCGGGGGCGCGTCAGGCGGTCGGTGCGGCGCTGCGACGGAACATCCGGGTGGCCGTGATCTCGCCGTGGATGGTCTCCCCCTCGGCGGACTGCTGCGGCAGGCCCGGGCGCAGGTGCTCCTCGACGCTGATGTACTTAAGGCCCGCCCGCAGGTCCGCGTCGTTGCGCAGGCGGATCACCAGCGGGAACTCCGCCAGGGCGGTCGTGTCGAACAGTCCCGTCGTGTAGAGCAGCTGCACGCCGAGCGCGTCCGACACGGCCCGCTGGAGCTCCAGCAGGTAGGTGGCGTTGGCACGGCCGATCGGGTTGTCGAGGAACAGCGTGCCCGCGTGCCGGTGCTTGTCGCGGCCCCGGTCGTTGCTGCGCAGCGCCGCCATCGTGCAGTACAGCGCGATCGCGGCGGTCAGCAGCTGCCCGCCGGAGAACACGTCGCCCATCTGCCCCACCGGCACCCGCTCGGCGCGCAGCACGGCGTCCGGCTTGAGGATCTCCACGGAGATCCCCTTGGGTTCGAGGGCCGCCTGGACGCCCCTCAGCAGCAGGGACATTCCGTCGCGGCGGCCCTCGCCGAAGGAGGCGCTGCTGTTCTTCTTCACGGCCGCACGGGTCGCCTCGTCGATGACCTCGCCCAGCCGCTCCGTGAGGGTGGCCTGGTCGGGCTCCTCGAAGCGGATCCGCAGGAACTCCTGCCCGGACCATTCGCCGAGGCCTTCGGGGAGCTGGGAGAGGCGCTGGGCGGACCGGAGGGTGGCCAGGGCCGATTCGACCAGGCCGCGCAGCCGGTCGACGATGCTGTCGCGGTTGCGCTCCAGCTGTGCCAGCTCGTCGGTGAGGACGCGCAGCCGGGGGGCGAAGGCCGCCGCCCAGGCCGCCGCGTGCTCGGGCAGGGCGGAGGCGGGCAGTTCGCGGATCTGCTGGCGCGCGGGGGTGCGTACCTGCTCGTAGCGGGTGGCGTTGGCGTGCCGGACCAGGATGTCGCTCGCCTCGCGCACCGCGGACTCGGCGGCCGACAGGTCGGCGGCGCAGCCGCGCAGGGAGCGGCGGGCCTCGGTGGCCGACTGGCGGGCCTCCTCCAGCGTGCCGGGGTGGGCCACCGGCTCCTGCTCGTCGTCCTGGTGGGCGTGGTCGCGCAGCAGGTCCCGCAGGAGCGCCGCGGTCTCGTCGAAGCCTCCGGCGCCGTCCTCGGCGGTGCGGTGGGCCCGCAGCAGGTCGGCGTGGGCGGCGCGGGCGCCCTCGACGGCCGCTGTGTGGGCGGCGAGCTGGGCGGTGGCCGTGCGCAGCAGGGCCTGCGCCTGGTCGACGTCCCCGGGGACCAGTTCCTCGGGCAGTTCGGTGTGCGCCTCGCCTTCGGCCGGGGCGTGCCGTTCGGCCTCGCCGCGCAGCCGGCCGAGCTGCTCGCTGGCGGTCGACGCCCGGGTCTCCAGCATCTGGACGAGGGACTCGGCGCGGGCGGCCGCGGCCTGGCGGGACGGACCGTCCGCGCCGTCGGTGCCCTCCAGGAGCTGGGCGGCGCGGGTGCGGACCTTGTTGGTGAGGCGGTCGAGTTCGGCGAGGGCGGCGCTCTCGTCGCTCTCGGCGCGGGCCTGTTCGGCGCGCAGGTCGGCTCCTACGCCGACCTTCTCGTAGAGCTGGGACGCGGCGCGGTAGGCCTCGCGCAGGTCGGGCAGCGGGACGCGCGGGCCGTTGTCGTCGGGCAGCTGGTCGGGGGCGCCTGCGATCTCGGCGCGCTCGGCGCGCAGGGCCCGGGCGGTGCGGCGGGCGTCGTCGGCGGCGCGCTGGGCGGCGCGGCGGTCCTCGTCGGCGGCGCGGGCGCGGTCGAGGCAGACCTCGGCGCGGGCCTCGGACTCGGCGGCCTCGTCGGCGAGTTCGCGCACGCGGGCCTGCCAGCCGGCGCGTTCGCGCAGGCGGAAGGCGAGGCCGGCGAGGGCGTCGGCGGCGCGGCGGGCGCGCTGGGCGGTGTCCTGGCGCTCCTCGCGGACGCGTGCCGCGTCGGCGGCGGCCTCGTCGGCCTCGGCGCGTACCGTACGGGCTTCCGCGAGCTCGGCGTCGGCCTCCTCGGCGAACATCCGGGCGGAGGCGGCGTGTTCGGCGAGCTCGGTGAGGCGGCCGGCCGGGCAGCCGGTGCGCCAGGAGGCGAGCCGGGCGGACAGCTCGCGGTCGCCTGCGAGGCGGGCGGCGAGGTCGCGGATCTCGGTGTCGCGGGCCCCGGCACGGGTGCGCAGCGCCTGGCGCTCCTCGTCGGCGGCGTGCTCGTCGTGCATGGCCGGGTTCGGCGTGACGATGAAGATGCCGGAGACGGCGTCGTCCGGGCCGGCCGGGGGCACGGGGGCGAGCAGGGCCGCGGCGGTGCCCACGGCGACGGTGGAGCGGGGCAGCAGGGCGGCGCCGGAGAGGACCTCGCGGGCCCGGCCGTGGGTGTCGGGGTCGGTGATGACGACGCCGTCGACGAGTTCGGGGCGGGCCGCGAGGACGGCGGCGTGGTCGGCGGGGTCCACGGCCTGGGCGAGGTAGCGCCAGCCGGGGAGCGCGGGGATGCCGTGTTCGCCGAGGTACTCCACGGTGGCGAGGACGTCGGGGCCGGGCGGCAGCAGGCCGCCGTCGCCGAGCGCGCCGAGGATGCGGGAGTCGTCGGCGGCGGCGGTGCGCAGCTCGAACAGCTGGCGCTCGGCGGAGGCGACCCCGTCGGCCAGCAGTTCGCGCAGTTCGTCGGCGCCCCGGTCGAGGTCCTCGGCGGTGAGGAGGCCGACGGCGGTGGCCACGGCGGCGCGGCCGGCGCCCTGCGCCTCGCCGTGCGGGCCGCCGGGGGCGCCCGGGCCTGCGGCGGACGGGCCGGTGGAGCCGTCGC
>NZ_SSBM01000067.1:0-20624 GCF_004795115.1 Streptomyces sp. A0592 | reverse complement strand
TTCAACCGGCTCAAGCAGTGGCGCGGCATCGCGACCAGGTACGACAAGACCGCCCAGTCCTACCAAGCAGCCGTCACCCTCGCGTCGCTCCTGATGTGGGCGTGACACTTTGACGACAACTCCTAGTAGGGGAGGTAGTAGCTGAGTACGTCGGCGGTGAGGGGCGGGAAGAGCACCTGGAACAGTTCCTCGTCCGCGGCGTAGACGTCGGGGCGGAAGCGGGTCAGCCCCTCCATTCCGTGCGGGCCGAACAGCAGGGCGGCCAGATGGTCGGGGGCCACCCCTGCACCCCGGACACTTCCCGGCGACTGGATCGCGCCGCCGGTGACGACCTCGCCGAGTCCGTCGTCGAGCACCGGAATCCGGTGGTGGGCGCCGAAGGTGGAGATGACGATGTCCCGGCCGGTGCGGTCGATCCCGGCCGCGGTGAGGCGCTGCCAGAACAGTGGACGCAGCCTGTCGAGCAGCGCTGCGGCATCCGGGATGCGGATGTAGTACTGCTCCGCGCTCCGGCGCGGTTCGTGGTCGATGAACTCCTGCCATGCGTTGCCCGTCACGGTGCCTGCCCGGTGGACGATCTGCATCGGGTCGCCGGGCGCCACGGCGGCAACGCCCCTCAGGAGGTCCCGTGCCGCCGCCTCGTCGCGTGCCGCGGCCTCGGCCACGAGCATCTCCTCGCCGGGAGGTGTGGTGCGTGCGGTGGCAATGACCGTGTCGGCCTGTTCGAGTACGACGAGGTTGCTCGACTCGTGCTCCAGGAGCCACCGCCAGCACGCCGCCGAGTGCGGCATGGCCACGTCGAACCCGCTCTGGGCCGAGGCCTGCAGGGCGGCCATAGCGGGGATGTCGGAGGCCCGGGCGGCACGGAGCGCGGCTGTTGCCTCGCCGGGCGGCAAGGACTTCACGTTCAGCGCCTGCGGTATGTCGATGGCGTACTCGTAGCCGAACAGCCGGTAGAAGTAGGGGATTCCGATCATCGCCTGGACGAGGTCGCCGCGTGCGGCCGAACGCTCGTGAGCCCAGTGCATGAGCGCCCTCACCAGTCCGCGTCCCTCGTATTCGCGGTCGGTGGCGACCAGTTCCACCTGGCCGGCGGGCAGACGGACCCCGCCGATGCACACCTCCTCGTCGAGGAGCGTCGCCGTGGAGACGACCCGGTCGCCGTCGACGACCACGGCGCAGGCGGAAAGGCCCGCCTCGGGATCGGTGACGACCAGCCGGTGGTCGATGGCGTCGTCCGGCTCGCCGCGCTCGGACAGGAGCGTGCCGATCTGGTCGAGATCCGCGGGCCCCGCCTGGCGCAGGGTGAGGCCGTCGGCCAACGGAACAACAGCTGTGGAATGGTTTTCGATCATGGTCACAGCCAGACAGTGGCACCGCCCCTCCGCTCCGTCCAACAGGTTTCTGCTCGCAAGCGGGCACCCGCCGGCCCGAAGGCCGTCCTGGTCAGCCCCGGCTTCAGGAGACGAGGCCGTGGTCCCAGGCCCACGCCGCGATTTCCACACGGTTGCGGGCCGGCAGCCTTTCCCGGATCCGGTTCAGGTGGCTCTTGATGGTGCTGACCGCCAGGGTCGGCTCGGTGGCGAACTCGTTGTTGGTGCGCCCCCGTGCGACCAGGGTTCGCCCGCCTGGGCCTGCACGATGATGGCCGTGACGTGATGGGCGACGTGGTCGTGCAGGTCGCGCGCCAGCTCCAGTCGTTCGACCTGTCGCACCTGCTCGGCCGTCGAGCGTCGGCGCCGGTCCTCGGTGCGCAGATAGAAGCCCAGCAGGGCGAAGGAGACCGACCGGACGAAGTCCACGAGCGAGTCGTTGCCGTGGTCGGTCTCCCAGAACGTCGGCTTCGGCTTCAACGGCGTCGCCGTGCGCCACGCTCCGCCCGGCACCGCCTGCCGCGTCTACGTCGACGGCAAGCTCCGGGACAGCCAGGACAAGCCGGATGCCCAGGGCACCCTTTCCTGCTCCGTCAACCTGCAGGAGGAGTGACCTGCGGCGGTGGCTAGAGGGTGGGGAGGAGGTCGGCGACGAGGACGGCGAACTCCTCCGGGTCGAGGATGCGGATGCCCAGTTCCTCGGCCTTGGTGCGCTTGGAGCCGGCCTTCTCACCCGCCACCAGCAGGGTGGTGCGCTTGGACACCGATGACGATGCCTTGCCGCCGGCCCGCTCGATCAGCTCGTTCATCTCGTTCCGGGACAGAACGGCGAGGGGGCCGGTCATGGAACCGGTGACCACGACGGCCTGTCCGGCCAGCGGGCCGTCCGCCGAGGCTTCGCCTTCCTTCGCGTCCGTAGCGTCCGTCGCGGGCTTCTGCGGCTCGGTGACCTGCGTGCCGACCTGTTGGGCCTGGAGCTTGTCGAGGAGCGGTGCGAGTTCGACGAGTTCGGCCGCGATGACGCGGGCCTTCTCGGTGCCGATGCCGGCGACCCCGGCCAGCGTGTCGGCGTCGGCGGCCCGGATCGCGGCCATCGAGCCGAAGTGCGCGGCGATCCGGCGGGACATCGTGCGCCCGGTGCCGCGGACACCGAGCGCGCAGAACACGCGGCTCAGTGCGGCCCCGCGGGCGGTCTCGATCGCGGCCAGGAGGTTGGCGGCGCTGGTCTCCCCCATCCGCTCCAGACCCAGGAGCTGATCCCGGGTCAGCGTGAACAGGTCGGCGATGTCCTTGACCAGTCCGGCTTCCACCAGCTGGATGGCGCGGGTGCCGCCGAGACCTTCGATGTCGAGCTGGTCCCGGCCGGCGGCGTAGATCACCGAGGCGACGGCCTGACAGCTGCGGCCGCGCACGCACCGCCACCGCTGCTCGGAGGCGTCGATCGCGTCGCCGCAGCGGGGGCACGCCTCGGGGAAGACGATCGGGCTCTCGGCGCCGGTGCGCTGGTCGACCAGCGGTGCCTCGACCCGGGGGATCACGTCGCCGGCCCGGTAGACGAACACCTGGTCGCCGATCATGAGCCCGCGACGGGTGATGTCGGACGGGTTGTGAAGCGTGGCGTAGGTGACCGTCACCCCGTCGATGACCACGGGCTCCAGAACGGCGCGCGGGGCGATGATCCCGGTCCGGCCGACGTTCCACTCCACCGCCAGGAGGCGCGTCACCTTGTGTTCGGCCGCCAGTTTCCGGGCCACCGCCCATCTCGGGGCGCGCGAGCCGTTGCCGGCCTGCCGCTGGTCCTCGGCCGTGTCGGCCTTGACGACGACGCCGTCGATCCCGAAGGGCAGGTCTCCGCGCAGGCCGGCGATCACGTCGATGCGTTCCTGCACCTCCTCCACGGTCTCGCATAGCATCGGGGCGGCGGCCGTGCTGGCGGCCGTGTTCGCGCCGAGCGCCGCCAGGTTCTCCAGCAGAGCGACGTGGCCGAGGTCGTCCAGGCCGATCGCGCTGTAGGCGAAGAAGGTCAACTCGAGACGGTAGGCACGGTCCTTGGCCCGGAGCGTGCCGGCGGCGCCGCTGCGCGGGTGCGCGAAGGGCGTGGCCTCGTGGGCCAGGCGGATCCGGTTGGCCTCCTCGAACTGCGCGGTCGTCAGCAGCACCTCGCCGCGCAACTCGACGTCGATCGGCTCGGTGAGTACGGACGGGAGTCCGAGGACGGCGTCGGCGGCGTGGGTGATGTCCTCGCCGGCCAGGCCGTCTCCGCGGGTGAGGACCTGAACGAGCCGCCCGCCCCGGTACCGGGCGGCCACCGCGAGGCCGTCGAGCTTCGGCTCCACGCACCAGGCGGCCACGGGGCGTCCGAGACGCCGTTCCAGTCCCGCGGCCCACTCGGCGAGCTCGTCGGCGTCGAAGACGTTGTCGAGGGAGAGCATCGGCACCGAGTGCGGCACGTCCCCCTGCACGGCCCCGCCCGCCACCTTCCCGGTCGGCGACTCGGCGAGCGCCTCGTCCGGGTGGGCTTCCTCGTAGGCCGCGATGGCGCGCAGGAGCCCGTCGTACTCGTCGTCGCCGAGCGGGGTGGTCCCGTCGCCGTAGTACGCGGCCGAGGCCGCCACGGCGGTGGTCACGGCCTCGACGTAGGCGGCAGGAGAGAGCAGGGCACTGTTTTCGGTCATGAAGGTCATCATCGTGCCCGGCACTGACAACGGCACCGCCAGACCGTGCACGCATGTCGTGAGCTGCGCAGATGCCGTTCGTTCCGGCATGTGGCCCGATTCCTGCCGGCCGGCCCCGAGGGGGTATCGTCCCCCGGTCACGGACGGCAATCGGATCGTCCGTCCAACCCAGGGGAAGCAACATGACTGATCTGAACTCGCTGCGAGCAAGCCTTGCGTCGGGTGAGCACGAGTTCGCCGCCACCCTGGCCTTCGTCGCCGAGAACTACGCGTACGAGCCGCAGGCGTTCCGCAACGGGGAGCTGGAGAACGCGGCAGGTGAGAACGCGGGCTCCTGCAAGACCCTGGGTCTGGCCCTGCTGGAAGGGCTGAGCGACCAGGAGGCCCTGCAGGCATTCGGTGAGCACTACCGCAGCGTGCTGGCAACGCCGAACGACGCTGATCACGGCAACATCCGCAACCTCATGGCCCACGGCCTGGCGGGGGTGCGCTTCGCCGGGCAGCCGTTGACCCGCAAGGGCTGACCCGGGACCTGGCCCAGGCCCTCCGTACGGCCGGTGCATCCTCCGCGCCGAGGGGCGTTGCGGTGGTCGCGTGAACCACGACACAAACGGCAGGCGCAGCGGTGGCACAAACGGGCGTCAACACGGTCGCGCCGCCCCAAAAACCCCTGATGGCGGGGCGGCGCGGATCTGTAATGTGATCGCACCTTCGAGATCAACTCGAACGTTCGACCACACCATGGGGGGGCCGGTGCGCAGTCGCCGACTCGTTTTTTCCGCTGCCGTCATCGCGGCAGGCGTCGGGATCATGCCGGGGGGTATGGCCCAGGCCGCGGGGCCGTCCGCCGACGCCGCTGCCGCTGCCGACGCCCACGGCGTCACTTCGTCCAAGGACCTGCTCAAGACCGCCGCGAACGCGTTCACCTTCAGCAGCCCGGCCGACCGGTCGGTGAAGCAGAACCTGCCGGCCGCCGGGGCCAAGGCCGCGGCCGCCCCGCAGGCCGCGGGCACCGCGGCTGCCGCGGACCTCGATGTGGGCCTCACCGGCACGGGCACCAGTGCCCGGATGATCGAGCTGAAGTCCGAGATCACCAGCAGCCTGGGCACACCGCTCTCGGTCGTGATCGACTGGGGCGACGGCACGTCCGGCGGCGAGGTCGCCACCGGCAGCGGGACCCTGACCTCCCACCACGTGTACGCCGAGGTGGGCAGCTACACGGTCAAGGTCACCGTGTACGGCCCCGACGGCGCGAACGGCCCCTCGGCGACCAACGAGATGCCGTTCATCACCCCGGGCTCCGAGTTCACCCCGCACAGCCCCACCCGCCTGCTCGACAGCCGGGACGGCACGGGCGCCGCGCAGGCGGGCCAGGTACCGGCGTGGGGCGAGGCCCGTGTGAAGGTCGCCGGGAACAGCGGGATCCCGGCCGACGTCGCCGCCGTGGTCCTCAACGTCACGGTCACCAACACCAGGACCGCCGGTCACGTCCGCGCCTACGCCGACGGGACCGAGCGTCCGACCACGTCGAACGTGAACTACGCGGCCGGCGACTCGGTACCGAACCTGGTCATCGTGCCGGTCGGCAAGAACGGCTACGTGAACCTGTACAACAGCGGCGAGCAGGGCGTCGACCTGATCGCCGACGTGACCGGCTACTTCACGCGGACCTCGGCCAACGGCTACACGCCGACGGACCCGACCCGCTTCGTCGACACCCGCGAGGGCCTTGGCACGTCCAGGGGCATGGTCCCCGGACGCAGCCAGTTCGGCGTCCAGATCACCGGTACCCGCGGCGTCCCGGCCGGCGCCAAGGCCGTGGCGCTCAACGTGACCGTCACCAACCCGCGCGGGGCCGGTCACCTGACCGTCTTCCCCGGCGGCCAGGCCGCGCCCAACACGTCAAACGTGAACTTCACCGGCGGCCAGACCATCGCCAACTCGGTGATCGTGCCGGTCGGCGCCGACGGAAAGATCATCGTCCGCAACGGCGGCTGGGATCCGGCCGACGTCATCGTCGACGTCGTCGGGTACTACAGCCCGGAGAGTGTGAGCGCCTACATCCCGGTCCGCCCCGTCCGGGACCTCGACACCCGCAACCCCTCGCAGTGGCCCTCCGGGCCGCTGAAGCCCTACCGCTACATCTACTCGACGTTCGGGGAGGAAAACTCCACCGCGACCGCCATGGTGCTGAACACCACGGTCACCAACACCGGCGGCGCAGGCCACCTCACGGTCGCCCCCGACCCCAACGCCCTGTGGCAGTACGAGAACAAGACGCACACCCCGCCGGTCGCGCCGAACTCCTCGACCCTCAACTGGACGGCGGGCAAGACCGTGCCGAACCTGGTCCAGGCGAGCCTCGGCGCCAACGGCATCGTCGACTTCTTCAATCGCAGCGGCAGCAACACCGACCTGGTCATCGACATCTTCGGCGTCTACGACCGGCACTGACCCCCATCACCCCTGGCCCGGGCGCCGCGAGCGCGCCGGGCCAGGGGTGCGGGTGCCAGGAGGGGCCGAGCGGGGATGTCTCACCGCGCGTGAGCGCGCCGCCGAGGCGCCTGTTACAGAGCCCCGCCCCCGTTCGGCGCACAGTGCAGGGCATGGCGCGAATGAGCTGCTTATCCGGCCGAAACGCTCCCACTTCGACGTCTTGCACGCGGTGTCCTCGCCCGGGCCCACGGACGTCAACCTGCCCGTGACATCTGCCTCTTACAAGCAAGGGTCACGGACATGTCCGCATTGGGAAACACACATCACAAGTTGTGGCGGTCGGCAGTGGTACGGGCCAGAGTGTGGCTCCCCGGCAGGACGCCGGGCACCGCACGGAGCTCGCCCGGCTCGCACAGGACCGGGCCGGGCCGAATGTCGAAGGAGCCCTCCGCATGTCTGCTTCTCCCTCCACCCGCCGTGTTCTCGCCGCGGTCCTGGCGGCCGGCACCCCGCGCGACGACCGGGGCAACATCGTCGACACCGAGACCTGGGGACGCCGCGGACACCACGACGACCACCGCCGCTGACCCGGGCCGGCAGCCACTCCGTCGGGGAACGTGAGCTGCCGGCTGACGGAAACCGCGTGCCTCGGCAGCCGACCGACGGCACGCGGCCCCCGACGCCGTCGGGCCGCCGCCCCCTCAAGAGGCGGCCGTCCTCGAACTCTTCGCAGACAGCAGCTCATCCGATCCGGGAGGTTCGTGTGGAGTCCTGGCAGTGTTCCCCGTCAGCCGTTACGGTCCCTCAGCTGGCCCTCGACCCCTACCGCTTCCCGGGCGCAGATCGTGCGGAGGCCATGTCCTACGACCCGGTGCCGCAGGAGCAGTTCGACCGGGTCACTGCGTCTCCCCTCGGCACGCCAGACCCGCAGGCGGACCGGCAGCCGTCCGACGCGCGCCCCGCCTCGTCCCTGAAGCCCTGGGACCGGCGGCGCCTGGAGCTCCATGCGGCGCTCACCGCCGTCGGAGTCCCACCGCTTCCCGGTGACATGGCTGCCATCCGCACCCTGTCAGCCCTCGACGACACGGTCAACGCGGCCCTCGTGCGATGGATCACCGCCGGCCGCTGATCGGCCGCTGATCGGCCGCCGCCCGCACGTCACTCCTCCTCGCCGCCCTCCGACTGGGCCTGGGCCCGCTTGGTGACCACGGCCGCCGCCGCGAGGGCACTCGCGGTGAAGGCCAGGCCGAGCATCCACCGCTGGTCGAAGGTGTGGCCGGTGGCATGGTCGAGGGAGTAGCGACCCGCCCCGGCGAGGCCGATGGCGGCAGCGGTGAATCCGAGGAAGGCCGGGTACTCGAACCCGCCGCCCTGGGCGAAGAAGCCCGCGGGGGCGTGGACGGACACGGCGCCCGCCATGGCACCGGCGGCTGCGGCGCCGGCCGCCGGCGTGGCCAGGCCCAGTACGAGCAGCGCCCCTCCCCCGGTCTCCCCGAGCCCCGCGGCCAGGGCACTCTGCCGGCCGGGGGTGAAGCCCATGTGCTCCATCGCGGCCGCCGTCCCGTCGAGGCCGGCACCGCCGAACCACCCGAACAGCTTCTGCGTGCCGTGCGCCATGAGCACCGCTCCGGTTCCGGCCCGCAGGGCCAGCAGAGCGAGGTCGCGTCGGTTGATGCAGCTCATCGAAGTCTCCCTGGAAGCGGCGGCCGGGTCGTGGTGCGGCGACGACATCCGTATCCCGTCGGAACCGAGGCGACCCCGTGCCGGCCCGCATGTCCGCCGAACGGACGGCCGTCCGGCGGAGCAGGCACCGCCGGACGGGTCGGTCAGGGGGGTGGTGCGGACGCCGCCGCGCCCAACGGCGGTGAGCGGGGCGAGCGCGTGGACGTCGCGCGTGGGATCGCCCTCGGCCAGCACGAGGTCCGCGCGCAGGCCGGGGGCGATACGCCCGCGGTCGGTCAGGCCGAAGTGGCGGGCGGGGACGGCGGTGGCCACCGCGAGGGCCTCTTCCGCGGCGAGACCGGCTTCGGCGAGCAGTCGGAGTTCCCGGTGCAGGGCGGCGCCGTGGGCGGGGGCGAACGGGTTGGCGTCCGTTCCGGCGAGGATGTCGGCGCCCGCCGCGTGCAGGGCGCGCAGCGCCCCGACGGCGTGGGCGAGGTCGCCGGGGTGCGCACAGCCTCCGGGCCGGGGCGGGCGCTGGGCGGTGAGGGTCTCGAACCATACGAGGGTGGAGACGACGAAGGCCCCCTGGGCGCGGATGCGTTCGGCCAGCCTTCGCGATCGCGGGTCCTCGGGCGCGAGGTCGGCCCGGACGTGGGCGAGGCCGTCCACGCCGGCGTCGAGCGCCCGGTGGGCCTGGGCGGCGGTGATCGCGTGGGCGACCACGCGCAGGCCGGCCGCGTGCGCCGCGGCGGTGAGGGCCTGGGCCACCGGCTGGGTCATGGCCGGCAGGTCGGTGTCGTGGGTGGCGCCGTCGTGGGTGGCGCCGTCGTGGGTGGCGCCGTCGTCGATGACGAGCTTGAGGTAGTCGGCGCCCTCGGCGCGGCGCGCCTCGACGAAGGCCGGGGCCTGTGAGGGGTCGGTGACGAAGTCGAACTCCGGTACGTCGGCCGGGTCGAGGAGGGTTCCCGTCAGGTCCTCCAGGAGCCGGAGCGGGTGTCCGCCGGGTGCGGTCCGAGCGTGCCGAGGCGCATACGGAGATCGGACGCATCCTGGACCGCTCGCCGGCGGCGGTGCGTCAGCTCGCCACCCGCGCGCGGCGCCACGTACGGGAGCGCCGCCCCCGCCACCGGCTCGTATCGGATCTGCACGCCCGGGTCACCGAGCGGTTCGCGGAGGCCGCGATGGGCGGTGACCTGCGGGCGCTGATGGAGGTCCTGGCGCCGGACGTCACGCTGTGGATCGACGGGAGCGGCAAGGGTCCGGCGGTCAGCCTGCGGCCCGTGCACGGCCGCGACCGGGTCGCCGCCGTGTTCGCCGCGGTGGCGCGGGGCCTGCCCGCGGCGGGGCTGGACGTCAGGTACCGGTGGGTGGCGGGCGATCCGTGCGCGCTGGTCCGTGCCGGTCCGCTCGCCGTGGTGATCGTGGACCTGACACCGGACGGGGAGCGGATCGCCGGCGTCTTCGCCCTGACGAACCCGGACAAGCTCACCGGCGTCCGGCCGCACCCCCAGGGACCCGGCAGACCCCTCCCCTGACGGGGTCAGTGTGCGGCGCCGTCTTCGAGGAAGTGGCGGATGTCGGAGGCGAGGGATGCCATCTGCTCGCCCGCTTCCAGCAGCGTGGTCACCGAGGCGCTCCAGCCGCCCGCATCATGCCGCCAGGGGCGCAGGGTCCAGGTCAGGGCGATGTACCCGCCCGAGCGGAAGACCGCGGACACGGTGAGGTCGCGGTCGTTGGTCTCCCAGCGCCGCTCGCCGTCCCAGCCGGTGAAGTCCGCGGCAAGTCGTTCCAGGAACGGGGCGAGATCGCCGCCGTCCCCGATCCATGCCACGGCGTCGTCGAGGCGTGCGCGCACCCCCGGCGCCTCCACCTCGACCGCGTAGTGCACGCAATGGCCGTCGGAGGTGTGCCGGTCGTGGAGGCCGACCCGCACGGACGCGTTGTCCTGACTGCGGACGGCCACGTGCGGCCGGTCATCGAAATCGTCGTCCTGGGAGATCATCCGGAGACCTTGGGGCCGTGCGCGGCGTCGCCGTCACCCGCACCCCGGAGCCAGACGTAGGCGACCGGCTGGGCCTCGTTCCAGGGGGCGGCGAGGGCGGGGTCGACGGGTGCGAAACCGGCGCCGCGATAGCACCGCAGGGCCCTTTCGTTGTCCGGGTGCACGCGCATGAACACGTCGTGGTAGCCCGCCCCGACGGCACGGGCGAAGAGGCCCCGCACCAGTTCGCGGCCCCGGCCCGTGCCCCGGGTGTCCGGTGCGACGATGATCCGGGCCAGCTCGACCTCGTCCTCCTCGGCGTCGAACCACAGCTCTCCGTAGCCCACGACCCTTCCGTCCTCGACGAGGACGTGGGCCCGGACGTCGGTGTCCAGCTGCCAGTCGGTGATCGTCCGCACGGGCACGGGGAACTCCTGCCGCCCGCACCACATGGCGACCTCACCGGCCGAGGCCGGCCAGCCGGCCACCGTCGGGGCGTGAGCAGTGGCAAAAGGAAGAAGATCCATACCCGTCGATCCGTCCGGAGTCACGATCTGGCAGTCGCCCCCGAACCGGGAGGCAGGCCGACCCTACGTGGCCCGTACGGTCCGGCGCACCCCGGATTCCGTGCACGGTCCGTGACCGCGGAACGGCGGCACCGCGCCCGACAGGGCGCGGGAGGGCCGACGCGTTCACACTGGCAGGACGACGAGTGCAGTGCGCTGCGTGCAGCGCGGCAAGGAGGCCGGATGAGCTGGGCATCATGGACCACTCGCGGGATCTTCGCCGGTCGGGACGGAGTCATGACCGGCGAGGAGGGTCCCGTCCTCACCGGTGAGCTCGACATCCACACCACGTGGACCGAGGTCGATGGTCTGGCGCACGTCACGGTGCAGTACAGCGGGGCGTCCGACTGGCTTCCCCTTGCCGGAAGCCCCATTCCGTGCCCCAGTGAGGAGGCGAGCCGCGCCCTGCACGAGGCGGTCATCAATTCCGTACGCGCCGGGGCGACGCTGCCGCTGAGCACCGGCCTTCCCTGAGCCCCCGGCGTCAGGCCGCCGCGGTCACACTCCTGCGGGCCGCGTGGGCCCGGCGTTCCTCCTCGGTGAGGCCGCCCCACACTCCGTACGCCTCACCGGTGGTCAGCGCGTGCTGCAGGCAGGCGGCCCGCACCGGGCACCCGGCGCAGATCGCCTTGGCCGCCTCGTCGCGGGCGGCACGGTCCTCACCGCGTTCTCCCGCCGGGTGGAAGAACCTGCGCGAGCCCAGGCCCCGGCAGGCCGCTTCCGCCTGCCACGCCCAGTGGTGCTCGGCCCGGCCCGGGAGTCGCGACACGTCGGACATTGCTTGCTCCTTCCGTGGGATGGTGATGACGAAGGCTCGCCTGCTCACGATCCGGCGGATGAAACGTCCGCTGCGGGGCCGTCCGCGGGCCCGCCGGCCGCAGTGGGGTGTCTGCGGCCGGCGGACGTCCGGGGGCCCTGCCGTGCCGGCTACGCGGCGTCCGTCATGCGGGCGAACACCACCACGTTGCTGTCGTAGTAGTGCTTCTTGGGGTCGAAGTCCCCGCCGCAGGTGACCAGTCGCAGGCCCGCGTGGTCGAGGTTCTTGTAGACCTCCAGCGTGGGGAACTCGGCCTTCGGGTACTCGCCGACCCGGTCAACCGTGAAGGTGACCGTCTTGCCGTCCTTGCGCGTCACCTTGATGGTGTCACCGCCCTTCATCGTCTTCAGCTTCTCGAACACTGCCGATGCTCCGTTCCACGTGACGTGCCCTGCGATCACGGCCGGTCCCTGGGAGCCGGGTGTCGGCCCCGGCTCGTACCAGCCCGCGAGCGCGGGGTCCTTCGGGGTCTGCATGGTGCCGTCGGTGTTCTGCCGCAGCGTCTCCAGGGTGCTGGTCAGGCCCAGCGAGGGGATCGTGATCTTCTGCGGCTCCGACCGGGCGAGGGCGGGCCCGGCCTTGGCCGCGCCGCCGCCCGTACCGTTCTGGGACGCGTCCGCGGGTGCCGCGGCGCCATCGCCGGCGGGAGCCGGCGCGCCGGGAGCGGCTGCGCCCGGCACCCCGGCCTGCCCCTGCGGGGCGGGCGGCTTGACCGCGTTCTGGCCGCCGCATCCCGCGAGGAGGAGGGCGCCGAGGGCCGCGGCCGCGGCCACGAGGGGACGTACGCTGCGGGGCCGGAGCCGGGGCCGCACGCCGCTCGTGTTCACGACGGGGTCGGGGGTCGGCTTCACGCGCCGCCCCCGGTGCGCTCCCGGCGGGCGCGGACGGGGACGGGTACCGCGGAGGCCCGCTTGCGGGTGAGGGCCACCGCACCGGCCGCCACCGCGAGCACGCTGATCGCCACACCGTCGCGGACCGTCACCGGCATGGAAGCTTCCTGTGCGGTCTGCGAGGATCCGCCGCCGGTCTCGATGGCTCCGACCGGGAGGGACCCGACGGCCGCGCCCTTGACCTCTCCGCAGTTGGTCGGGGCCGTGGCCTCCTGGGGCAGCTTCGGGTCGAGCTCGCTCTTGCCGGCTCCCTCGAAGTCGTACTTGCTGTTCTTGTTCCGGTCGATACCGTGCTGCACGACGTGCAGGTCCTTGATGTGCTCGACCACGTCCTGACCGACGGTCAGGGTCCGCTTGTAGGAGAGCTTGCCCTGCTTGTCGGCCTTGGGCATGCGCTCCACGGCCAGACCACTGGCGGGGTTGGTGTCCCCCGTCGTGGTGAGCGAGATGTTGATGTCGCCGTAGTCGTGCGTGGCCTCGGTGTTGCTGAGGACTCCGTCGCGGTCGGTGTCGTCGGTCGCGTCCGGGCACTTGAAGTCGTGTCCCTTCGTCGAACCGTGCAGGTGCTGGGCCGACGGCTGTCCGGGCACCATGCCCTCGGACTCGATCTGCACGGTCAGCTGGTTGCCCTTGAGGTTGAGCAGCACCGTGCCGCGGGAACCGGACTTGTTCAGCTGCGCGAGGTCGATCTGGTACGCCTTTCCGCCCTCCGCGAGAGCTGGTCCCGAAAGACCGAGGGTCAGGAACACGGCTGCGGGTACGGCGGTGAGAACCACGTGGCGACCGGCGCGCTTGACTATCACATTCGCTCCTGTTCCGTGGATCCCCAGGACGGGAATCGCAGATCGTACGGGGTGGATACGAGCCCCCGGTAAGGGCCTCGTTCCTTCTTCGGCGCCCCAACGCCTTTGGATGGGTGTCTGTTTGAGAATTTTTCGGCGCCCACTGCGTCCGGCAGCCTTCCCCCGGTCATCCAGATGCGTGACATCGCATCGGCAAGGGCGGGGAATCGGGCGGCCTCGCAGAGCATCACCGAAAGCACGAGCATTCCGTGCGCGGTGGATTTCGGATCACGGTTCCGGTGCAGCCACATGACCGCGTCGCCCAGGGGGCGGCGTCCCAGGAGGATCCCGGAACGCCGCACGCCCGCGGCCGTCTCCAGGTCCCTGTGGCGGCCGCCGAACGGCAGTTCCTGCGTGCGGCTGATGCCCGGCGGGGCGGCCGCGTCCCGCACGTGGCGCACGTACGCCTCGGGCGGGGCCTGCCCGTTCTCGAAGGTGTTGCGGAATCCGATGATGCGAGGGCCTGCGTCCTGCAGGCGGAGCTCGATGTAGAGCTCGATGAACAAGCCTCGAAGTTGAATGCGGAGGGGGAGGTGGGCTCCGCCCCGGGAATGGCCCTCGCCCCCCGGGCCGGCCATGCTGAAAATACCGTGAGCATCAGCGGCTCTCGACCTTATGGTCGACGTCAGGAGCCGATACTCGTCCACCGATGCGTACGCCGAGGAAAACGACACGGGTTTCAGCATGGCCGCCTGCATCAGGTGGAGGATCCGGTACCCGGCCTCCTCCGAAGTAATCTGAACGGAATCTTTTCGACCTTGCTGTACTCACGCACGCGCATCCACCGCCTTCGACATATTCCGATCACCGACGGGTGACGTGGTCCCCATCGCCGGATTCGGTTTCGGTTTCGGTTCGGTCTCGACCTTTGTAGTCGTCCTGGCGGCGGCCGGGCGAATAGTTGGCCTCTGATGCCAAAAAATCAGCGCGTGGTCCCTGCGTGCGGGATGCGGTCGGGGGTCCCGTCCGGTCAGCGGTCCCGGCCGGTCGTGGCCGCGGCGCCGACCGCCTGTTCCAGTGCCTCCAGGACGGTGTCGCGGAACAGCGTGGTCTTGTAGCCGGTCTGCGGCAGCGGCCGGCAGCGGCTCAGTACGGTCTCTGCCGCTGCCGAGAGGGTTCCGGGCGTGGCCTCTCGGCCGATCAGCGCGGCCTCCACCTCGGGCAGCCGCAGCGGGACGCGCGCCACCCCGCCCGCCGCGACGGCGACGTGCGTGACGGTGGCCCCGTCGAACGCGAGCCGCGCGGTGGCCTCGACCAGGGGCCACTCGGCGTAGGCCCGGCTGGTGGCCCGGTGGCAGGCGGCGCGTTCGCCGGGCAGGGGCGCGGGCAGCCGGACCGCGGTGAGGATGCGGTGCGGCGGCAGCAGGTGGTCGGCCTGGTGGAGCCGGTCGCCGTCGCCGTACAAGTCGGCGACGCTGCGCGGCGGTTCGTCGTGGATCTCGGCCTCGGCGTCGTAGGTGAGCAGGGCCATCGCCAGGGTGGACGGGTGCGGGGTGATGCACGGGCCAGCTCCGCTGACCACGCCGAAGTGGTGGTCGCCCGCGCGCGCGGGACAGCCGGACCCGCCCTTCTGGAGGCAGCTGACGTGCGGGTTGCGGAAGTACCAACAGCGGTTGCGCTGCAGCAGGTTGCCGCCCAGGGTTCCCGCGGCGCGGATCTGCGGGGTGGCTGCGGTCCCGGCCGACACCGCGAGGGCCGGCCAGCCGGCGCGCACCTGCGGATCGGCGGCCAGCGCGGCGAGGGTGGTCAGGGCGCCGATCCGCAGCCCGCCGCCGGGCAGCACCGCGGTGCCGCTCAGGCCGACGGCGCCGTCGAGGTCGGTGAAGGGCCCGGCGGATACGCCGCTGCGCTGCCGGGCGCCGGTGTCGGTACCGCCGGCGCGCAGTTCCCCGCCGCGGGCCCGTACGGCGTCCGAGAGGCCGGTGAGGTCAGTGAGGTCAGTGGGATCGGGCTCGCTGCTCACGTACCCAGTCCTTCCAGGAGCCGGTCGGGGCGGATGGGCATGTCGTACGGGCGCCAGCCGGTCGCGTCGTGAACGGCGTTGGCCAGGCACGCCGCGGTGGGCAGGGTGGCGATCTCGCCGAGGCCCACACCGCCGCCGGGGACGTGCTCGAAGCCCTCCTGGTGGAAGTGGACCGTGATCTCCGGGGTGTCGCCGATGCCGGGGATGCGATAGTCCTCCAGGTTCTCGGTCAGCACCCGGCCGGTGACCGGGTCGGCGCGCCGTTCCTCGTACAGGGCGTAGCCGATGCCCTGGACGACGGCCCCCTCGCACTGGCTCCGGGCCAGCCGGTCCTCGTGGATGCGGCCGGCCGCGATGCCGCTCCACACGCGCAGCGGGCGGATGCGGCCGAGCCGCGTGTCCACCTCGACCTCGGCGACCTGCACCGACCCGGTGAAGCCCCGGCCGACGGCGATACCGCCCAGGGGGAAGGGGGTGACGTAGCCGCGGCGGTCCCGGGGACGCCGGCCGGTCACCCGTACGCCGTGCGCCGCGTCCAGCCGGGCCGCCACGTCGGATCCGCCGAGCGCGTCGCGCAGCCGGGCTGCGGCGTCCGCGGCGGCGGGCACGAGGGAAGGGGTGGTGCGGCTGCCGCCGGAGGTGGGGCCGTGGACGGTGTCGCTGTGGCCGATCTCGGCGCGCACCCGTGTCTCCGGCAGGCCGAGCGCCTCGGCGACGGCCCGGCGCAGCACGGTCCGCGAGCCCGTGCCCATGTCCTGTACGGCGCAGCGGGCGACGACGACCCCGTCCTCGACGGTGAGCTCGACCTCGGTGACGGGGTCGAGGAAGTACAGCCAGTTGGCCGCCGCTACGCCGACGCCGCGGCGGTACCGCCCGGTGCCGCCGCGGCCGCCCGTCCAGACGGGAAGCGCGGCGGCCCAGTCGTACAGGGCGTGCCGTTTGGGGTTGCCGTCCCAGCGGCGGCGCAGGGCGATCGGGTCCTGGCCGAGCCGGTGGGCCATCTCGTCGACGGCCTGTTCCAGGGCCCAGCACATGGTGGGGCCGCCCGGGCCGCGGAAGGGGGCGCCCGGGGGCTGGTGGGTGAGCGTGTCGAAGTCGCGGAGCCGGCGGGGGGCCTTGCCGTACATGAACCGGGCCAGGGCCGCGACGGAGCCGCCCACCGAGACGCCGCCGTCGTGGTCCGCGTCCATGGCCAGGGCGCTCAGGTCGCCGGAGGCGTCCGCTGCCATGGCCAGCCGGATGCGGGTGCCGGGCCGGTATCCGCCATCGGTGAGTTCCTCATCCCGGTCCAGCACGACACGTACGGGGGCGCCGTGCAGCCGGGCGAGCTCGACCGCGGCGACGACGTCGGAGGTCAGGCCCATCTTGCAGCCGAAGCCGCCGCCGACGTGGACGGCCCGTGCCACCACCCGTTCCACGGGGACGTCGAAGCGCTCGGCGGCGAGTTCGGCCACGCGTTTCACCGACTGCGTGGACACCTGGATGTGGAGGGTGCCTTCGGCCCAATGGGCGAGGCAGGCGTGCGGTTCGAGCGGGGTGTGGGTCTGGGCGGCGGTGGTGAACACGCCCTCCACGACCCTTTCGGGGGCGTTCGTCCGCGCTTCCCGGATGCGGCGTACGGCCGCGGCCGGGCGTCTGCTCATGCCGGAGGGGCCGCGCAGGTTGCCGCGCCAGCGGGCGGGGACCAGTTGGGGGGTCTCGCCGGATCCGGGCGCCCGTTTGCGTGCCGCCTTGTCCGCGTGGACCAGGGGGCCCTCGCCGGTGCGGGCCCGGCGTGCGTCGAGGGCCGCCGGCAGCACCTCGTAGTCCACGACGACGCGGGCGGCGGCCGCCCGTGCGGCGGCCCGGTCCGGTGCCGCGACCGCGGCGACCGGCTGTCCGACGTACCGCACGATGCCGTCGGGTGGCAGGAGAGGCACCAGCGGCAGGTCCCCGGCCTCCAGGGAGCGTACGTGCGCGTGTGCGTGCGGCGAGCGAATGATCACGCCTTCCAGCAGCCCGTCGGGGTGCAGGTCGGTGGTGTAGCGGGCCGATCCGTCGGTCTTCTCCGGGGCCTCGGTGCGGGCGGCCGCGGTCGGCTGCCTGCCGGTGGGCGCCGCGTCGTGCTCGCCCGCACAGGCCGCAGCCACCGCCCGGTAGATGCCCTCGTAGGCTCCGCAGCGGCACAGGTGGCCCGCCAGGGCTTCGGCGATCTGTGCGCGCCCGGGCGGGGTGGTGCCGTGCTCGGCGCGCCACCGTTCGCAGAAGGCGGCCGCGCCGACGATGAAGCCCGGGGTGCAGTAGCCGCACTGGAGGGCGTCCTCGGCGGCGAAGGCGCGGGTCACGGGATGGCCCGACAGGCCCTCGACCGTCGTCACGCTCCGGCCGGCCAGCCGGGCCGCCGGTGTCAGGCACGACACCCGGGGCTCGCCGTCGACCTGGATCGTGCACGCCCCGCACACACCGCCGGCGCAGACCAGCTTGGTGCCGGTCAGTCCCAGCCGGTCGCGCACCACCTCCACGGCGGCCGGGTCGTCGTCCACGTCGACCGTTCGCCGGGCGCCATTGACCTCGAACTCCACGAGACGTACTCCTCAGCCGTGGGGTGGTGACCGCCGGAGCATCACGCTCACCGTCACGCTCCTTGATATCCCGCCGCCGGGGCCGGCGCAGTGCGGTGCTCGCCCGTTCGCGTACGATTCCGGCTCCCCCGGACCGGGCTCCGGGCCCCGGGGCGGCGGATCGCAGGCGGCCGGTCGCTACTCCGTTCGCGGTGCGTCGTCGCGAAGTGCCCGGGCGGTACCGGCGGGGGCACGGCCCCGAAATCCGCTTCTGGGGGCGCCGGCGTGCGAAGTAGCATCCCCGGATGCCGAACATCAAGGCCCTGACGCCCGAGGCCGGCCGGATCGACGCGGACAGGCTGCGGACGTACGACGCCGACCGGCTCGCGCGGTGCGCCGTAGACCCTGCGCAGCCGTGGTGGCGCCGGAAGGCGTGCGTGGAGGCGCTGACGGGCCGGGTTCCGCAGGCGCGGGTGGGCGAACTGCTCGCGTGCGTCCGCGACACGGAGGGCAACGGGGCGATCCGCACGGCACTGCTCGGTCTCGTGTCGGACCGGGCCGAGCTCCTGCCCTGGCTGCGGCACGAGGACCGGCGGGGCGAGGAGGCGTACGGCATGCGGGAGGCCGTCCTGCGGGCGCGCGGGGCTCTCGGGGACCTCTCGGCGGCGGACGAGTTGGCGGCCCTCGCCTTCAGCCCCTGGTGGACCCGGCGGGCGGTCGGTGAGGCCGGGCTGGACGCGCTCGTCGACCGGCACGGGGCGCAGGTGGTGCTCGCCGAGCTCGCGGGCGGGCGACCGGAGGACCGGGCCGTGGCCGTACGCCTGCGGGACCGCGCGGGAGAGGACGTCACCGACGCGCTCGCCGACCCCGACCCCGGGGTGGCCCACCTCGCGCAGTCGCTGCTGACCTCCCCGGACCGGATCCGCACCTACCTCGACGGGGCTCCGACGGCCGACGCCGCGCTGTGGGCCGCCTTCGCTCTGCACCGGCTGACCGATGACGCGGCGCCGGTCCGCGCCGTGTACGAGGCGCTCGGGAGGCCCCGGGTGGAGGTCGAGGGCCTGGACGAGGAGCTGCGCCGGGTGATCGTCCACGAGTACGGGCCCGAGTGCGAGAAGCAGTCCGACCCGCGCTGGCGGATCGAGGCGCTGTGCACGGAGCCGCCTCGGGCGCCGGACGAGGAGCGGCAGCTGGCCAGGGCGACGGCCGCGCTGGCCGCGGCGGGGCTGGCGCCGCGTACGCCGCTCTCCTGCGGTGAGGCCCACCGGCAGGGCGGCGGGACGTACCACGTGATCAGGTACGGGGAGGACGGCAGGAGCGAGGTCTTCATCAGCACGCTGGGGCCGTTCGCCGGCAACCACGAGGACGACCCCGCGGCACGCGCCGCCCTGGAGCCGGCGGGATTCCGCTGGATCGACGGCCCCACGGGAGCCGTCCGGGTCACCGGCCTCGGCGTCTACTACTTCGGGTCGCGCGAACCGCTCGACGTCAGCACACTGCTGTTCTACTGGCAGGACTGAGGGCAGCGGGGTCAGGCGGGCTGCCAGAGTTCGATGCGGTTGCCCTCGGGGTCGGTGACCCAGCCGAAGCGGCCGACGCCGGCCATGTCCTGCGTCTCCTCGGCCACGTCGGCGCCCTTGGCGCGCAGTTGGGCGAGCATCGCGTCCAGGTCGCGCACGCGGAAGTTGAGCATGGTCTGCTGGGCCGCAGCACGGGGTCCGAAGTAGTCGGTGTCGGACTCGAAGGTGGCGAACACCGTCGGCCCGGGTTCCTGGCGCCACAGGCCGTGTTCGTCGGCGCCCAGGCCCAGGCAGTCGCGGTACCAGGACGTCAGGGCCGCCGGGTCGGCAGCACGCAGGAAGTATCCGCCGATTCCGAGTACGCGTTCCATGGCGCCATCCTGCCAGGACGACGGCCGGGCGGGCCCGCACCACACGCTGCCCGACACGCCGACGCACCGCCTGCGGCTCGCCGCGGGCGGTGCTCGTGCTGCGGGACGTCAGATGTGCGCGGGGCCTTCGAGGGAGCGCAGGCGGCGGGCTTCGAGGACCGTGGCCAGGGCGTAGGCGCCGCCGCCCGCGGCGGCGAGGGACCAGTAGAGGCCGGGGGCCTCGAGGGAGAGCACGGCGGCGGAGGTCAGAGCGAGCCAGATGCCGAGGCCGTAGTGCAGCACGTTGCGGCGTACGGCTCCTTCGGCGAGGTAGAGGAGGCCGACGATGATGCCGGATCCGGCGGGCCACAGGACGGACTCGAGTTCCGGCGCGTCGAGGACGGAGGTCAGGCCGGTGATGGCGAGGGCCAGGGCGGTGAACGCGGCGATCCAGGCGGTACCGAGCAGCTTGCCGGAGAGGACTTCCGGCGCGGGGGCGCCGCGTTGGGCCCGCAGCGCGGCCAGGGTGGCCAGGACGATGCCGCTCACGAGCCCCGCCCCCAGGAGCGCCAGGGGGAGCCACTCGGGCATGCCGAGCAGGGGCGTGTCGCCGTGGGAGGCCGCGGCCGCGCCGTGGCCCAGCAGGTAGGCGAGTCCGAAGCTGGCGTAGGCCGCACGGTTGTCGACCTCGCGCGATCGACGGGCGGCGGGGGCACCGGTGTCGGTGTCGGTGTCGACCGGCGGGAGGGTGGAGGTACTGGTCACGGTGGAGGTCTCCGGGGGGTGCGGGGCGGATGGGTGTACAGGATCGGGAGGGGCAGCGCGTCGGCCCGGAGGGGGGCCGTGGGGCCGACGCGCTGCCCGCGACCGTCAGATCGTCGGGGTGTCGGGGATCCAGGAGCCGTGGAGGCCGGCGGTGACGCGGTGGGGGAGGTGGATGGTGGCGAGGGTGGTCAGGCCGGCTGCGTCGAGGATGAGGAGTTGTGAGGCGTCTTGTTTGAGGTCGGAG
>NZ_SSBM01000066.1:0-21055 GCF_004795115.1 Streptomyces sp. A0592 | reverse complement strand
GATCTGGCCGGCCGGCCCGCCGGAGGCGGGGGTTGCGCCCGGGTCCGGGCCCGGCGGTGGGCCTGCGGCTGCGCCGCCGGGGACGGCAGTGGCGCCCGGGCCCTCGGCGGCGGAGGGCCGCCCGGTGGTCGTGCGGGGCCCTGCGCCGGTGTCGTGGGCGGCCGGGGCAGCCGGGGGCGGGGCGGCGTCGGGGGGCGGGGTGCCGAGGGCGCCGAAGTAGCCTTCGAAGGAGGCCTGTTCGGCGTCCACGGCGTGGGCGCGGGCGAGGAGTCCCGGTGCCGGCGGCTCCGGCTGCTCGTACGCCGCGAGGCCCGTCAGGTGCGGCTGACGGCGGGTACCGCGCTGCTGGGCGGGCCGGGTGCGGGCGGCAGGCCGCGGCCGGTCGTCGGGGCGGTCCCCGTCGACCACGGAACGCAACACGTCGCCCATCCGGGACAGGAAGCTCTTGCCCTCCTTCTCCCGTGGGTGGCGCACCGGCTTCGGCGGCCGATCGGCGGCCCGGGCCGGCACCGGCGGGGCCGTGTGCGGCGCCCGGCGGTACTCGGTGACGTCCGCGCAGCAGGAGTGCGTGAGGCCCGGCTCGCGGGCGTCGCGCGACTGCTGCCAGCCGGTGGTCAGCACGCAGTCCGCCATCGGCCCGGCGGCGAGTGCGGCGTCCCACAGGCCCGCCGCCTGCTCCACCGGCAGCAGGTGGACGTCCGCGGGGTGGGCCGGCGGCCAGCGCAGCGCCGCCGTCGGGTCGGCCGGCCGCACGCCCTGCCCCCAGGGGGCCGGCTCCGGAGTGCTGGGGAGCGTCACCGCGTCCCGTTCCCGGGCGACGTCCCAGACCGGGCCGGCCCAGGCCCGGTAGGTGGCGGCGGCCCAGTGGGGAAAGGACGCCTCCAGCTCGGCGAGGCCCGGCAGGCCGTGCGGCACCGCCCGCTCGGGGTGGTGCCAGCCGACGAAGCCGTAGAGCGGCCTTCCGTGCTCGTCGTACGCCATCTCGGGCCCCAGCAGCGGCATCCGGCAGGCGGCGCCGACCAGGACGCCGTGCGCGCCCCGGTCGAGGACGAAGCGGGGCCCGGCGTCGAGCCGCGTACCGCCGGAGACCACGGCGAGGACCGTGCGTCCGAGCGGTCCCCCGGGGCTCGCCCCCTCGACCCCTTCGGGCAGGGCCCGCCACCAGCGGTCGATCCGGTACGTACGGCCGTAGACGACGGCCGACCAGCCGCCGTGCGCTCCGGTGCTCTCCCTCGGCATCGCCGTCAGCCGATCTGGAGCTTGCCGGAGCGGTAGACGGGCATGTTCCGCAGTTCCTCGACCAGTTGCTCCGCCCGGACGCGCGCGGCCGTGACCCGTGCCTGCGCCTCGTCGTGCAGTTCCTTGCCCGCGGCGATCTCGGCGTCCTTCCGGCTGATCTCGTTCCGCCTGAAGAAGTTCTTGATCAGGCCGCCGCTGCGCAGCCCGGCCAGCTCCTGCGCCTGGTCGTCGAGCTGCCGCTCGACGGCGCGCACGTGTTCCTCGCCGTGGCGGACGATGCCCTCGTCGAGGTAGTGCAACAGGGCGAAGATCATGGGGTGGTGCAGGTTCTGCGGGTCGACGAGCGTCGGGTCCACGGTGACGGCGGAGGCGTCGCCGAAGCTGCCGAGCTGGACGGGGCAGAGCATCGCCGTGACACCTTCGGAGTCGATGACCTTGACCAGCTTGGACAGGTTGCGCGCGGTCTTCTCCAGGGCCTCGTGGGTGGGCAGTCCGGAGATCTCCGCCAGCAGGTCGGCCTTGGTGACGAGCACGACGATCGAGGGTGCGGGTTCGCCCCGCTGCCTGCGTCGGTCGCAGAGGTTGGAGATGGCCCGGGAGAAGCGGGCGATCTTCATGGGGTCGGTGGCGGGGTTGAGGTGGGCCGGGGTGTCGTCGGCGACCCAGCGGCCCACGTGCTGCCCGTCCAGGACGAGGAAGATGCTGTCGGAGCGGTCCAGGCGTTCGGCCAGGGCGGCGACGTCGGCGGGAGAGCCTTCGCCACCGCGCTGGGTGGCCGCGCCGCCGCGGAAGTCCTGGCAGTCGAAGTCGACCAGCGAGGTCACGCCGTGCCGCAGGACGAACTCGTAGTCGATCGGGACCTCGCTGTTCGGTGCCGGCAGGCTGCCGTCCGCGCACAGTTCCTCCCAGGCCTCGGCGAGGTCGAGGTCGGTGTCCGGGTCGGTGGCGTACATGAAGTAGCCGCGCAGTCCCATCGAGAGGGTGGCGTACATGCCGAGGAGGTACGTGGTCTTGCCGGAGCCCTGGGCGCCCAGCATGGTCATGGTGATCCGGTGGTCGCTCATGCGTGGTGTTCTCCCGTTTCGGTGGCGCGGTGCGGACACGGGGTGCGAAGGCGGAGGGCACGGGGGCAGGGGCGCTCAGAAGCAGAGGACCCCGTCCAGCAGGCCTGCGAGCCGTTCGGCCGGTTCGAAGAGGGGTTCCAGGCGCTCGTACTCGGCCTGCGCGGCACGCTCGTGACGGGCGCTGATCTCGGCCCAGGAGCTCTCCTCCTTCCACCAGCTGGAGATCCGGTCCCAGGCGGTGTCGTTGGCGGCGGCGCGGCGGGCGGAGGCGAGGGACTCCTCGATGGAGGAGTGCAGGGCCAGACCACGGCCGACGATCCCGTGGTGCAGGCTCCACAGCACCGGCACGGCGACGTTGACCGGATCGGGGCCGCAGGCCACCAGCGCCACGGCGCCGCGCAGGTGCTGGGTCCGGGCCACTCCGGCGATCAGGCCGTCGAAGGGCTCCACGAGCCGGTCCAGCAGTCCGGGCCGGTCCAGGTCGAGCAGGTCGCTCTTGGTGAACGCCAGGACGAGCGGGGTGAGTTGGTCGCCGCGGGCCTCCAGCGCCCGCTGCACCAGGACGGTCATCCGGCGCGTGTAGCGGTCGGACCCGTTGTCGGTCAGGAGCCGGTGGGCGTCGACGAACACGACGATGCCCTGGGCCTCGACGAGGTCCTGCTGGAGCTGCCCGGCCTGCACGCTCTCGGCCTGGCGTTCCGTCAGGGCACCGCCGCGGTAGTCGCGCCAGCGGAAGGGCAGGACGTCGCGGCCCTGGTACTGCAGGACGAACTCGAAGACCTGGCGCCTGCTGCTCATGTCGGGGTAGCGGCCGCGCAGCACGGCCTCGGCGGCGGAGGTCAGCGCGCCGTGGACGAGGACGTCGTCGGTGCGCAGGCTGAAGCCCTGGATGCCGTCGCGCATCGCGGCGTACATGAGTGAGACGTAGGTGGTCTTGCCGGCCGCGCTGTGGCCCAGCATCACGATGTCCATCGGGCTCCCTCGGGATCCGGGAAAGCGGTTCTCAGGGCTGCGGCGTGAAGCGGAAGCCCAGGTCGCCGTCGGGGTTCAGATAGCGCCGGACGCGCCCGCCCTGGGCTGCCGCGCCGTCCGCGTACGCCGGCCGGGCGGCCCGCGCCGGCCCGGGCGGGAGCGTCGCCGGCAGCACGGCCAGGGCGCCGAGGACGACGGCGGACTTGGGGTCGGCGGTGAGCAGCGGCAGCCGGCCGGTCCGCTCGGCGATCAGGTCGGACACCCGGGGGGTACGGCTGGCCCCGCCGGTCAGGACGATCTCGTGCACGTCCGCGTCGTCGATCCCGGCGTCCGCGATGGTGGCGGCGAGCAGCTCGTAGCTGCGGTCGAGCAGGGGTTCGGCGGCGGCGCGGTACTCGTGCGCGCGGATCAGGAAGGGCTGCGGGTAGCCGGGTACCGCGATGTCCACGGAACCGGTCTGCGAGAGGGCCTCGCGCGCCGCCGTCAGCTCCCGCCCGAGTGCGGCCCGCTGGGCGGCGGCCGGGGGCCCGGGGTCCTCCCAGAGGGTGTGCCAGGGGTCGGGGTCGCGGTCGGCGGCCCGTTCGCCGAGGAGGTCGCGCAGGCACTCGTCGAGGTCCTCGCCGCCGAGGTGGGGGTCGCCGCCGATGGCGACGGTGTCGAAGCCGTCGGCGGTGCGGCGCAGGACCGCGGTGTCGAAGGTGCCGCCGCCGAGGTCGTAGACGGCGACGGCGCCGCCGTCGGGCACCGCGTGGACCTGGGCGTGGTGCAGTGCGGCCGCCACGGGCTCGGGCAGGAAGCCGGGGCCGGCGATACCCGCACGCTCGGCGGCCTCGGCGAGCCTGCCGCGTTCGGCGGTTCCCCAGCGGGCCGGGTGGGTGAGGACGGTACGGGCCGGCGGGCGGCCGTCGTGCGCGGCGCGGGCCTCGGCGTACACGCGGCGCAGGACCGCGGCGGCCAGTTCCGCGGCGGGCACCGACCGGCCGCCCAGCAGCACCGCGGACTGGCGTGCCAGGGCCCGTTTGGGGGCGCGTTCGGCCTGGTCGGGATGGTGCGCGGCGCGCTGCTGCGCGGCCCGGCCGGTGAGGAGGGCGCCGCTGTCGTCCAGGCAGACCAGGGCCGGGAGGCAGCGGCTGTTCTCGATTTCCAGGGAGCGGGGTCCGACGCCGCCGACGGCGGCCTCGTCCCCGAACGTGGCCGCCGTGGTGAAACAGGTGCCGAAGTCGACGGCGAGCGACCACTCCCGCTCCCCTCGCCCCGCGCGGGCGGTGCCCCTGCCGTTGGCCACAACTCCCCCTGGGTGACGTCGTCCCGCTCCCTGGCCCGGCACACCCCGCGCCGGGAGCCCCATCGTGGGCCGTCGGCGTCGTCGAGAACCGGTCAGGTGAGGTAATGCGGGCATCCGCAGGTGCCGAGCGGGTTCCGGGCGCGCCGGAGATCTGCCACCGCGACAAAGTGACTGGTGAGTAGGCGAGTTGGGGCGGGCGGCGGCCTGTGGTGCGGTTGGGGAATGTCTCGCTCCACCCGCCCGAAGCGTTGCCTTCTCCGGTCTGTCCATCTCATCCCCGGACAACTTCTGCGTGCGCTAGGTTCCTCGCACTGGCACCGCCCCGTGCACGAGCGGGCGTGAAAGCCGAGGGGGCTCCCATGCGCATGCACACACCATCCAGTTCCAGGAACCACACGACGGCCGTGAGTCGTTGGCCCCAGGGCACACTCATGGCCAATCTGGCCGCCGACGACCGCGAAACGCTGATCGGCCTCGGCCGGGTCGTCACGTACGGGGTCGGGGAGACCCTCATACGGGAGGGAGGACCCGAGACGACGGCCCTGCTGATCACCTCGGGCTGCGTGAAGGTCTTCGGCGGCGCCGAGGACGGCGCCACCGTGCTGCTGGCCCTGCGGGTGCACGGCGAGATCGTCGGCGAGATCTCCGCGCTGGACGGGCAGCCGCGGTCCGCGACGGTGGTGGCGGTCCGGCGCACCGCCACCCGGGTCCTGACCGCCGCCGCGTTCCGCTCCTTCTTACGGGGGAGCCCGACCGCGGCGGAGGTCGTGCAGCGGTCGGTGGCGGGCAAGCTGCGCGGTGCCACGCGCCACCGCATCGACTCCAGCAGCGGTACGGCCACGGTCCGACTCGCCCGCACCCTCGACAACCTGGTACGCAGCTACGCGCGCTCCGTCCCCGGAGGTCTGCGGATCGACGTACCGCTGAGCCACGCGGACCTCGCCGCCCTCGCCGGGATATCCGACGCCAGTGTGCAGCGCGCCCTGCGCAGCCTGCGCGCCGCCGGAGCCGTGGCCACCAAGTACCGGGGGGTCGTCGTCCGCGAGCCCGGCATCCTGCGGGCCATTGCCGGGCAGAGCGGCTGGCCCGCCGCCGACGAGAACCTGCTCCCGGGGATCCCCACGCCGCGCGGTCCCCGGCCGCCCCGGCCCAAGCGGCCGCCGCTGGAACCCCGCCCGCCGCGCGCCGAGCAGGCCACCGGCCCCTACAGCGCGCCCCTGGCCCCCCGCGGCCCGGCGCCCGCTCCGCCGCCGCCTGGCGAGGACGGCTCGCTGTCCGACACGGGCTGAAGCTTCCCGCCCCCGCGCACTGTGTCCGAAAATGCGTCACCTGACCAATTCTCATGAGGCTCCCACGGCGACAGTGGTCCGCGACGGCCAACGCGAGTGGGGGGTTGGTGTGGTGACACAACGCAGATTCGGACTCTCTGCCTGGCACGCCCGGGAGCGGAAGCCGGCCCGACCGTCCGTCGCGCCCGGCCCGACCCACCGCGATCCGCAGGCGCTCGCCGCAGAGCTGCGGGAGCTGGCCGCCCATCCGCGGGCCGGCTCCCACCGCGCCGCGCTGGGGGAGCTGGCGGACGCGGTGGCGCGCGGCTCCGGCCTGGAGGTCTGGGCGGGCGGCGGCCTGGTCGCGGCGTACGGCGGACCCGACGCCCTGGCACCGGGTCCGGACGAGGACGCCGCACGGGGCCGCTTATTGGGCGCCCTGCCGACGGTCCTGGTGTTCGTACCGCTGCTGATCACCTGGTTCGGGCTGGGCG
Organism: Streptomyces sp. A0592; assembly: GCF_004795115.1. Taxonomy (NCBI): domain Bacteria; kingdom Bacillati; phylum Actinomycetota; class Actinomycetes; order Kitasatosporales; family Streptomycetaceae; genus Streptomyces; species Streptomyces sp. A0592. The sequence continues at coordinate 14,733 of NZ_SSBM01000066.1, read as the reverse complement.
CCGCCGCCTGGGCGTACCAGCGGATGCGGGACTCGGGCAGTACGGCGCAGGGCTCCTTCCTGACGCTGTGGCAGCAGGGCTTCGACGGACGGCTGTGGCCGGTGCTGCGCTTCGACATGATGGCGCTGTGGACGGTCCTTGCCCTGTCCGCGCTGGCCACGGCGACCTTGATGCGGCACCGCTGGGAGGAGCGGGACGAGAGCGAACGCCGGCTGCTGTCCCAGCGGCTGTCCGGGGCGCTCGCGCAGACCCAGGCGCTGGCGGCCGGCGCCGCAGCGGCCTCGCCCGGACGGTTCGCGGCCGAACTGCAGGGTGCGGCCGAGCGGCTGCGCGCGCTGCTGGGCCAGGCCGCGACCGTCCAGCAGTGCGCCCGGGACCTGGTCGTCCAGGCGGACGGCGCGACCGGCCGCAGCGTCGCCGCCACGGCCGCGCTCGACTCCGCCGCTGAGGCGCTGCTCTCGGGGACCGCACAGATGCGTGCCTCGGCACAGAGCGCCTCGGCGGCGGCGGAACAGGTGGCGGCCGGGAGCCGGCTGCTGGCGGAGAGCGTGGACTCGGCCGTCGCAGCCCTGCGTACGTCGGTGGCCGATTCCTTCGTGACCGCCGGGCGGGACGCGGCGGGCCTCATCGGCGCCGCCGGGGAGTCCGTCGCCTCCCGGTTCGACACGGTCGCGGCGGCGGCCGAGGCTCGGGGAGCCGATGTCGCCGGGCACGCGGCCGCGTCGATGGACCGCGTGGGCCGGGAGGTCCGCGACGCGCTGACGGCGGCGCGCGGCTCCTTCGCCGAGTCGACGCAACTGCTGGGCTCGGCCGTGGACGGCCTGGACCGCTCGCTGACCGCGCTGCCCTCCTCGCTGGAGTCCTCCGCGTCCGAGGGGGCCGAGCGGATCGGCATGGCCTACGAGCTCGCGGTCGCCGCCCTGGCCGCCTCGCTGCGCGGGGAGGTGCGCGCCGTCGCGGCGGAACTGGCGGACCGTATGGATGAGTTGCGGGAGGTCGCGGCGGACCGGCAGGCGGCGGAGCACGGCCTGTCGGCCGGGCGCCGACGGCAGGAGGCCGAACTGGGCTCCGCGGTGGCGGAGTTCCACGACACGCTCCGCACGCTGACCAAGGCACTGCGGGAGGCGGGCCTCGCGGTCGCGGACGGCGCGCGGGAGCCGGGTGCCCGGGTCGCCGCCGAAGCGGTGGGGGACACCGCGGCCGCCCCGGGCCGCGACCGGAACCACCCTGCGGGGGCGGGCACCGGCCCACCCGGCACCGACGGCCGCGGCCCGCTACGGGGCGGTCCGCCCTCGGACCGCGGCCCGGAGCACGGCGCGCGCCCGGCCGGGGACGACCGGGAGGGGGTGCGGTGAGCCGGGAGCCGGGGCGTCCGGGCGGTACCTATCTCGCCGGTTGGCTGTTCGCGGACCTGCTGCTGGTGATCGTGCTCGTGGTCCTCGGCAGCGAGGTTCCGGCGGCCGCCCCGGACCCGCACCCGTCGCCGACGGCCACGGCCACGGCCGCTCCGGATCCGTCGCACAGCCCCTCCCCCACCCCCTCGGACACCGCCCGCCCCGGCGGGCTCGACCCGGTCACCGTCTCGGTCGGCGTCCGCCTCGACCCCGACGCCCTGATCGCGGGCCGCCCCTCGGAGACCGCCGCACTCACCCGCCAGGTCAACGAGGAGATCAAGCGCTACGAGGGCCGCACCGCGGCCTTCGTGATGGTCTTCGGCACCGTCCGCTCCGGCGGCGCCGTCGACACCGGCCGAAGCGACGCGTACGCCACGGCCGTGGCCCGGCAACTGCCCCAGGCCGCACCGCGGTTCTTCCCCCCGTACTCGGAGAAGATCATCCGCGGCTACCACGACAGCGGCCAGGCCATCCCCTCCGGCACCGCGCGGATCGAGCTCTTCTTCCTGCTGTCCTGACCGGACACCCCCTCAGCAGCCCGGCAGCCGGGCGGCCCGACAGCCTCGACGGAGTGGAACGCTGTGACCTCCACGACGAACAACCTCAGCCTCACCGACCTCCGGCTCTTCGCCCAGCAGACGCTGACCATGCTCAGCGAGCAGGACGTCCCCGACACACCCGAGGCGCACGCGTCACGGGACCGGGTCCAGGCCCTGGCCGGCGAACTCGCCTCCCGGCTCGACGCACCGGTCACCATCGGCGTGGTCGGGGAGTACTCCGTGGGCAAGTCCCTCCTCCTCGGCACCCTGCTGGGCAGGCCCGACCTGCTGCCCGTCGAGGCCTCCCCCAGCACGGGCAACATCACGGTGCTGGAGCTGACGCGCGGCGCCCCGGGCAGCACCACGGCCGTCTCCTCGACGACCGACATCACCTTCCTCGACGAGGAGCGGCTCGCCGCCTGCGTGGGCGCCATCCTCGGCGAGCTCATCGCCACCGTGGACGCCAAGCACCCGCAGCTCGGCGCCCGCGAGATGCTCGGCGGCTACAACCCGGTCACCGACCCGCGCGGCTGGGCGCCCTTCGAGGCCTGGTACCCGCGGCTGTGGCCGTCGGGCACCGGCCCGGTCGCCTTCGAGACGATCTCGGCGGCGCACCGCGACGCCGTCACCGAGCTGTGCCGGATCCGCGACGCCGCGCTCAGCCAGCAGGACCTGCTGGGCAAGCCCATCGGGGTGGCGACGGAGTCGATCCGTGCGGCCCTGGTGCTGGAGGCGGCCCGGCGCACCCCGCAGACGCCCCCCAAACGCAACGTGCAGCCCTTCGACATGGCGCAGCTGAAGCAGGAGAAGACCGCGCCGGACGCGCTGCGCCGGGCGTTCCCGCTGATCGAGCGGGTGACGCAAGCGGTCACGCTGTCCCCGGACCACTGGGACATCGGCGGGCTGACCGCCGAGGAGCACTCCGTGCGGCTCCTGGACTTCCCCGGCATCGGGGCGGCCGGCTCCTACGGCCGGGACACTTTCCTGAGCCGCCGCGAGCTGGTGAACGTCCACACGATCCTGCTGGTGCTCAGCGCCTCGCGGGCGGAGTCCAAGGGCGCCTCCGCGTTCTGGGACATGCTCACCGAGGACGGGCGGCAGCCGCAGGCCCTGGCCAGTGCCGCGCTGGTCGCCGCGAACGCCTTCGACCTGGCGAAGCCCCCGGCGCTCAGCCAGTACCCCGACGGCCCCCTGCCGCTGGAGAAGCTGCTGCCCCACGCCGCCGAGATCAACGGCGTCCACGTCTACGGCAACAAGTTCGTGGCGCGGCGCGAGGACGGCATCGTCGTGGTGTCCTCGATCGGCGCCATCCGCGCGCACCAGCTGTCCTACACCCGGACCTCCCCCGAGACCAGGGACCGGATCAGCGCCGCGCTGCGCGACCTGGATCCGCCGGGCACCCGCCGGTGGGAGCCGATCGCGGCCCGGCTGGCGGCGGCCGAACCGGACAACGCGTGGACGCCGCGGCTGCGCGCGTACGACGAGGACGGCGGCATCACCCGGCTGCGCACCCTGATCGTGCAGCACGTACGGCGCCACGGGGTCGCCCAGAAGCTGGAGCGGGCGCAGAGCTCCCACCACAAGCTGACGCGCGAACTCGCCGTGCTGCGCGGCCACGTACGGCGCGCGGGCGGCGGCAGCCGGTCGGAGGAGTACCGGGAGCTGTCGCGGAAGCTGACCGAGTTCCGCAGGCTGCTCGACCGCATGCTGCCGGCCCTGCACGCGCTGCGCGACGACGGCCCGCCGGGCGGAGCCGACGGCGGGTCCGACGCGCGGGAGGCGGGCGGGCGGCCGCCGCAGCGCGGCGAGACCGCCGAGGCGGTGCGCGACGAGGTGTTCGACTGGCGGGAGTGGCAGGAACTGCTGAGCCGGGCCGAACGCGACCGGCACCACCTGGTCCCCCGCAGCGAACCACCGTCCAACCAGGGCATCCGGCTCATCGTACGTCCCACCCACGCGGCGGGCGCCCGCACGGCGGCGGGCTCCGGAACCGGCGGCGACAGCGCCTCCGCGGACTCCACCGAGGCCTTCCTGGACAAGTTCCGTTCGCTGATCGAGCGCCGTACGGACGAGGGCCGGGACCAGCTGCGCGCCTGGTTCGAGAACTGGGCGGCGTACTGGCGCGAGGAGTTCGGGCCGCTGCGTGCCTGGATGGCCGAGGAGGCCACCGACGCCGCGCTCACCGAGTTGTTCACGCGGCTGCGCGGCAGCACGCAGAAGGCCGACCACCAGCTGAACCACCTGTGGACGGCGCTGGATCCGGTCATGGCAACCGAGCGGATCACCGACCTGCTGTCCGCGCCAGGTCCCACGCCCGAGGAGCAGCGGGCCCGGTTCCCGGCCCGGTCCCCGCACGCCCTGCCGTGGCACCACCGGATGCCGCTGCTCGACCCGCAGTCCGAGGAGCGCGAGCGGCATCCCCGGTCGGTGGTGCAGCTGCGCCAGAACACGGCGGACGCGGCCGCCCGGCTGGTCACCGAGTACCTGGGGCGCACCCTCGCCCGGATCGAGAAGGACCTCGTCGCCCTGTACACGAAGGCCGGCGAGTACCTGCCCACCGAGACGGAAGTGCGCCCACCGCGGCCGTCCTTCCCCTCCCCCTCCGCGGCCCACGACGGCGAGGAGGGGCCCGAGCCCGACCAGCCCATCGACGTCCTCGTCCGAGCCTGGAGCACCGACTGACATGAGCGCCGCACTGAACATCACCTTCCGCGCCCCGCACACCGGCGCCGACTCCGGCGTGGTCCCGCTGGGCCGCAAGCACTTCCGCCTCTACGCGGGCCCCGACGGCATACCGCTGCCCGAGGTCGTCCTGGAACAGGACCAGGAGGGCGGCGGCCCCGCGGTCGTCACGGTCCACCTGCCCGCCCGGATCGAGGTACGGGCCGAGAGCGGGAGCCTGATCCCCGCCCAGCTGGCCTACGCGCTCCAGGCCTGCTGGGTGCCGCAGGAGTTCGCCCCGATCACCGTGGACGGGCCGCGGACCCTGTCCGCCGAGGCGCTGCTGCCGACGTCGCTGGTCCATCCCGACACCGGGCCGGCGGTCGCCCCGGACGGCGAGCCGCTGCGGCTGGACGTCTACTGGAGCGTCGACTACGCCGGTTCCCAGGGTGCCGAGACGGCGCACGGCGCGGTCATGCTGGAGTTCGCCCCGCCCGGCGAACGGCCCGGCCCGGCCCCGCAGGCACCGCAGGAGGACGACCTCCTGCGGCTGCGGGAACTGGCCGGCACCGGCCATCAGCACGAGTTCGTCGTCGTGGACTTCGGTACGACCGCGTCGACGGCGACCCTGCACGACGAGAAGAAGGTCAAGCAACGGCTGGTCGACCCGGCCCAGGTGGCCGCGCTGTCCGCGATGCTGGCGGACCTGCTCGGGCCGCCCGCCGACGCACCGCCCGAATGGCGCGACGAGGTACGGGCGCTGCTCGCCGGCACCGTCACGCTGCCGCGCGAGGACGGCACCGGGACGACGGGGAGCACGGTACTGGCGCGGGTGGCGGAGCCGGGGGCCGCCGACGCGCTGATGCTGCGCGTGGAGAGCATCCGCCAGCAGGCCGGACCGGAGCTGCGGCGGTGGCTCAACCGGCGGCTGCACGCCGGATACGCGGCGGTGATCGGCACCCCGCCGCTGGAACGCCATGGCGTCCGGCCGGTCGGATTCCCGGACGGCCACACCGGACGGCGCACCCACGCCCCGGCCAGCTCGATGCTGGAGGTGGACTATCCCGGCGGGGCGGTCCCCGAGGACCCCCGGGCGCGGCGCTTCGAGCTGTGCGGAGACGACACCCGCGGTCTGACGGGGATCAAGCGGGCGGCCCTCCAGCTCAAGCCGGAGCCGGTGGCGGGCAGCGACCTGTCCGCCGACCACCTCGCGCAGCACATGTACTGGCTGCTGGTGGAGGGCGCCGAGGAGGCCACGTACAACGAGGCGCTGGGCACGATCAGCCGGGTGCCCACCGTCGTGGTGACCTATCCGACCACGATCCTGCCCGAGGTCAAGGACCGGCTGAAGGAGCTGGTCGGCCGCGCCCTGGGCGGCCCGATGACCGTCATGGACTACGACGAGGGCCTCGCCGCCGGGCTGTACTTCCTGATGCGGGACCTGACCGACGACCTCAATGCGGGTCTGGAGGCGCTGCGGGCGCGGTGCCGCCGGGTCGGGGACGATCCGCCGACCTGGCACCGCATCATGCTGGTGATCGACATCGGAGGCGGCACCACCGACATCGCGCTGCTGCGGCTGACGCTGGTCGACCAGACCCCCGAGCTCACCGAGGAGCAGGAGTTCGTCGCGGGCCGCAACTACCGGCTGGAGCCCGAGCTGCTCGGTTCCACGGGCCATGAACGGCTGGGCGGGGACCTGCTGACGCTCCAGGTGCTGTACTGGATCAAGGCCCGCCTGGTGGACGAGCTGCGCTCCCCCGGCCAGGAGCCCGACGACGGCGCGCAGGAGCAGGCGGATGCGTCGGCGGCCGGTGCCGCGCCGCGGGTGGAGCGGCGCGCGCTCGCCGAGGCCGTCGCCGAGCAGGCCGCGGACCAGCTGGACACCATCGTCTCCGACGGCATCCGGCAGATCCTGTCCGACTGCCTGCCCACGGACTGGGCAGGGGTCGTCGATCAGGCGGAACGGGAGGCCCGCTACACCCGCTTCCGGCTGCTGTGGCGGCTCGCCGAGCGCAAGAAGCGCGAACTGGGCGCGCCGGGGGCGGCGGACGCCGTCCTCAAGCACGAGGACGTCGACGCGATCCTGCGGGCCGCTCCGCACACCCTGGGCGCCGTGCGCGGCCCGATCACCCTCGACGCGGGCGAGTTCCGCACGCTGATGCGGCCCGTGCTGCGGCGGGCGGCGAAGCTGGGCGCGGACCTGGTGCGCGGATCGTTCCGGCGGATCCACGAGGAGAACGCGCTGCGCGTGGAGCGGGGCCTGGACCCGCTGCCGGAGCCGGTGCTCGACCAAGTGGTGCTGTCGGGGCGCACCAGCTCCCTGGAACAGCTCCAGGAGCAGGTCGTCGCGGCACTGCGCCAGGACGAGGCGGACGGCAGGACGGGGCTGGGCTGGCACGAGGCCACGGAGCTGTCGGTCGAGCGGGAGTTCGCCAAGCAGGCCACCTCCCTCGGCGCCGCGTGGGCGCACTCGGTCCGCAACCGCGCCGGCCAGATCGAGCACAACGACAACAGGAGCGGACGCACCGGCGGTTCCGTCAGGATGAGCGATCTGGACATCAGGCTCCAGGGGCTCTTCTCCAGTCTGCCCTGCGACTTCGGGCCGGTCGGGCAGATGGGGCGGGTCAATCCGCTGCTCTGGGCGGGCGATCCCTTCATCGAGCTGGACTCCTCGGGCCGGCTCGGGGTGCGTACGGGGTGGAACCCGCTGAGCCGGGTCGTCGAGCTGCACCGCGACATCGGCTCCGGGGACTCCATCCAGTGGGGCGTGTTCGACCTCGCGCTGACGGCGAAGGCGGAGAACTTCACTCCGCTCGAATCGGTGTGGCGCCCGCCGAGCGGCAGCGGTCGCGGGGTCCGCTACCGGATCGAGATGGACCACCGGCTGGTCGCGTCGATCCTGCTGTGCAACGGGCCGGCCCATCTGCTGGTGGGCGGGCTGGGGTTGGAACTCGACGGGCTCGTACCGGGTCTGTCCTTCGACCCCGAGCTGCCGGGGTGCTCGGTGCCCGGCCGGATCTGCGTCGCGACGGGGGTGGACGAGGACGGGGTACGCCGGCTGGTCGAGGTGTTCCCGGCGACGGGTCCGTCCGGGCCCGCCGGCGACGGGAGCGAGCAGGCGGCCGCCGCCGGCTATCTGCCGGAGTCCTTCCACGACACCGCCGACGCCGACGAGCTGCCGCTGCCGGGCCGGGTCGCGGCGATCCCGGTCCCGCCGCTGGAGGCCAACCACACGTATACGTACGAGTTCCACCTGGACCGGGGGGACGGCGACCCGGTGTTCCTGGGCCGCCTGAGCGCGGCGCAGCAGGGCCGTCACCACGCCACCCTCGACGCCCGGGGACGGCTGCGGGTGCACCGCGGCGTGGTGCCGTACGTGCCCGCCGAGACGCTGCGCGAGGTGCAGCGGTATCCCGGGCGGGTGCTGGGGCGGCGGATGGATCCGCCGCTGAGCGACTTCAACCACCACTGGGACCCCAACAGCGGGAGGCACTGATGAGCGGCGCGGCCGGGAGTGACGCAGGCGTGCCGGCGGGCGCGCTCGGGGCGGGGCTGAGCGGGTTCGCGGAGGCGGCGGGCGTGGTGCTGGCCACGCCGTCGGAGTGCCGTGAGGTGATGCTCGGTGCGTTGGGCAGGTGCTGGGAGGAGTTGCGGTGGGTGGGCCGCCACCTCCAGCCGTACGCGGACGATCCGGCAGAGGTCTTCGACCGCTTCGAAACGGCACGGGCTTCGCTGGAGCGGCTCCTGTGGGCGGCGGGAGCCGCCGGCCCGGCGCGGGCCGGCGGGATGCCGACCGCGGCGCAGGCACCCGCTCCGGCGGAGGTGGAGGTGGAGGCCGAGGCGGGGACGCGGACGGCGGACCGGGCGGTCGAGGCCGCCGCCGGTCTCGTGGAGGCCGGGGTGGGCGGCGTGCGGACCGGGGCCGGGGCGGGCATGGCCGTACCGGCGTCGGGGGACCTCTCCCCGGCGGCCCCGCCGGGCACTCGGCCACTGCCCGGCGACGACGGGACGGAGGCGGCTGCGGCTGCGGCTGCGGACGAGGACGAGGAGGAGCGGGGGGCGGGCGAAGCACCGCCGGCCCCGGCCGGTGCGGGTCCGGCGAAGCCGGCCACGGGCGGGAAGACCCCCGGCCCGGACCCGGCCGGAGCCGGCGGCGGGGTCGCGCCGGCGCGGGCCGAGCCACCCGCCGACCCGCTGGCCGGCATCGCCGACGCGCTCGGCGCCCTCGAGGCCAAGCTCCTCGCCGAGCAGATCGGCCTCCTGCCCCGCACACCGCCGTCCGCCGCGATCAGGCCTCCCGCCACCACCGCCGATCGCATCGCGGGCACCTGGCAGCGCATCCACATGGCTCTGCTCCGGCTGCCCGCCCACCTCCGCGACGAGTGGCGCGCCCAGGCCCGCGAGACCGCCGCGGCCGCCGGCCTGGCCGTCACCGCCGAGGACTGCCGGGATCCGGACGTGATCGTGCCCGGACTGCCGCAGGGCCTCTGCTCGGCCGAACGCATCCCGCTCGTCGTCGCCGCCCCCGGTGCGGCCGCCGCCGGTGTCCGCGAGGAGATCCACCACGAGCTCGGCACCTCGCCCGGCACCCTCCTGGACCTGCCGCCCTCCGACCCCCGGCCGATCTGGGCCGTACGGGCCGAGCAGGCGCTCCGTCTGGTCGACCTGGACCCCGAACTCCACGTCGCCGTCTTCGTCGAGGACCAGCCGTCCAGCCTGTCCTCGCAGGAGGCGCGGCTGCGCTACCGCCTGCACCTGTACCGGCTCCTCGCCACGGCGGGCTCGTCGCAGGCGGACGGCTGGCCCGCCGACAGCCGGCTCGGCGCCGCCCACGAGCTCGACATGGTCCTCGGCGGGCTGGTGCACAAGCGGCCCGCCGCCCTCGACAGTTGGTGGTGGCAGTGGCGCGCCGGTGTCTCGGAGATCCTCGCGCCGCTGGCCGAGCGCGCCCGGTACGAGCTCGTGCCCAAGGCCTTCTCGAAGTGGACCCGGCTGGACGTCGACGCCTACACCGTCAAGAACTCCGTGTCGGGGCAGAGCGCGGAGCCGTTGGTGCAGTGGGTGCTGTGGACTCCGCTGAAGCCCGCGGGCGGAGCCTCCCGGGCGAACGAACGCAAGGGCCGGATTGTCATGCGTCCGCAGCCGCAGTACGGACGGCAGGCCTCCCCGTGAACGCCGCCACGACGGGGCGCTCCGGGGCGGACCACCGGGCCCGGCAGGTCGGCGAGCTGCTCGGCGCGTCCGCGACGGGCCGTGCCAACGGGCTCTCGCCGCAGCTCGTGGCCGACCTCGCGGACGCGTACGACGGCGACGGCCGGACACCCGTCACCGTGCGCGTGGCCGTGCTGCGCGTGGGCATCGGGCCGGGGCCCGCGCAACGGCTGGTACCGCTCCTGACCGGGGTCCGCCCGCCGGGACCGCCCGGCGCGGACGACGTCGTACCGCTCACCTGCGTGCACGAGCCCTCCGACCTGCCGCAGCTGCGGCTCGCCGAGGCACAGGTGCGGGCGCTGAACCGGCTGGCGAGGATGCTGGCCCGGCCCGAGCACCTCGACCGGGCACCACTGGCCCGGCACGGCACTGCCGCCTGGCTGCGCGTGCGGGCGGCGCAGCGGCGGCGGGCGTTCTTCCGCCCCCGGTACGTGGGCCAGGAAGCGGTGGAACGGGCCTGGCGGCGGATCCAGGACGTCACGGCGGCGGGGGCCGGCCCGGCTCCCGGCCCGGCCGGCGAGGTGCTGGCCGTCCCAGTGCGCCACCCGGCCCTGTTCCACGGTGATCCGCTGCCCTGGCCGGCCGTGGGCGCCGACGCCGACGGCCGCGGCCGCATCGAGGTGACCGACCTGCCCGTGCCGCCGGGCGGCGGGCCGTCGGCCCACGTGGCGGAGGTACTGGACGCCGCGCACCTGGTGCTGGCCGCCGTCCCGGCCACCGCGCTGGCGGGCCGGGAGCCGCTGCCGGCCCCGTTCCGGAGCCTGCTGGAGCGGGCACGCCCGGGCGGGGACCGGGCCGAGGCGGTGCTCGTCGCGATCACCGCCGGGCGGCGCGGCCCCGGTGCGACGGCCGCGCTGGGCGGCTGGCTGCGGGGCCGGACTCCGGTGGCCGTGGGGCCCGCGGCGCGGGACCTGGCCGTGTACGCCGTCGCGGTCCCCGAGGCGGAGCACGCGCTGCGGATCCTGCGCCGCCCGCAGGGCCGGCCCGCGACGGCGGTGGAACAGGCCCGGGCGGACTGGGAGATGTCCGGGATGCCCGAGCTGCGCACTGCGGTGCTGGAGCCCGCGCTGGACCGGGTGGCCCGGACCGGGAGGGAGCTGACGCGGCGTCGCTTCCGTGCCGCGCTCCACGGCGTGCGGCTCGACTCCCGCCGGCCGGCGGACGCCCGGCCGACCGGGGCCGGGGCCGGGGCCGGCGAGGACGACGCCGAGCGTCTGTGGGAGGAACTGGAGGCCTTCGCCGCGGGGCCGCTGGCGCAGCGGGCCGTGCGACGGTTCGCGCCGCCCGGCGTGCTGCCCTCCTCCGCCGCCCCCACCGGAGCCTCCACCACCGACACCGACACCGACGCCGACACCGATGCCCAGGATCCGTTCGACTCTCGGGGAGCCACATCGCCATGACCACCACGACCTGGCTGATCATCCTCCTGGTGCTGTCCGTCGTCGCGAACGTCGCGCTCACGGCGCGGCTGACCGCCCGGCGGCGCGCACGGCCGGCCCTGTCCCCGGCCACCGCCGTGACGGACTCGCCGCAGACCCTGCGCGAGCTGGAGACCACCCGCCTGGAGCTGGATCAGGCCCGCCGGGCCGCGGACCACGCGACCGGCCTGGTGCAGGGCCGCGATCTCGAACTCGGCCGGGTCCGCGGGCTGCTCGCGCAGGCCCGGGCCCAGACGGCCGACGCGGCCGCCGCCGCGGAGGAGTCCCTCGCACTGCGCAAGGAACGCGAGGAGCTCCTCGCGCGGCTGCGTGAGCTGGAGGAGGACGTGCGGCGGCGGTCACGCGAACGCGACGACTCCCAGGCCCAGGCCCTGGCCCGGATCCACGAACTGGAGCGGCGCCTGGCGGAGGCCGAGGACCGCGCCGAGGGCCCGCTGGGCCCCGAACCCGTCTCCCCGGCGATCCCCCGGCAGCTGCCGGTGGGACGGGACACGACCGCCGACAGCAGCGTGGACGGCGCCGACCTCGGGCCGGTGGTGGTGCGGGCCGCTTCGGCGCGCGGCGACCGCGCGCGGCACGACGGCGAGCACCGGCGCGACGCGGTCCTCCTGCGCTTCGCCGAGGAGATCCCCGCGCCGACGCTGCTCAGCGCGGTGGCGGCGGGCAGTCCGCGCGGCCGCTGGTCGCAGTCGGCGGCCGACCGCGCCTGCCGGAGCCTGGCCACGCAGGTCGGCCGGTACGGGGAGGGGCTGGGCCGTGCGCTGTACGGGCCCGACGGCGACGACGGCGCTCTCGGCGCCCTGCTGCGTACGGCGCTGCAGGGCGTCGCGCACTCGATGCGGCTGGTAACCCGGGGCGAGGGCCCGGGCGGCGAGGCCGACGACGCGGCGATCGAGGTGGCGCTGACCGGGCTGCTGACCCGGCTGGGCGACGGCCGGGAACGCGAGCACCTGGCCTTCGGCATCGGCGACGGCGCGCTGCTGCGGCTGCGGGACGGGGAGTGGAGCACGGTGTTCACGCCGGGGGATTCGGCTCCGCACCGCACCCTGCGGCTGCCCGCCGACGCCGCGCGGGTCGGCTGGGAGCGGCTGACCACGCTGCCCGGCGACGTGCTCGCGGTGTGCAGTCCGCCGATGGCCGAGCTGCTGCTGCGCGATGACGCCGGTCCGTGGTTCGCGGCCCGGTGGGCGGGCCGGCAGCCGTACCTGACCTCGTTCCTGTCGGAGGTGAACGTGCCGGTCCGGTCCACGGGCGGCGACCGTTCCGTGGTCTGCCTGTGGGACTTCGGCGACGCCCGGGAGGCCCGGTCGGCGACGCCCTGACGCCCCGGGTCCGAGCCCCGCCGCAGGCCTCGCCGCACGCCTCGGCCGCACGCCGGGTTCCGCGGGCGGACCCGGCGTGTCGGCGGGTGCCGTTAGGCTTCACGGATGGCCCTTCCGGACACTTCCCCCGAGACCTCCGACGCTCTGCAGGTACTGCACCGCGTGTTCGGATACAGCTCTTTCCGCGGCGAGCAGCAGGAGATCATCGAGCAGGTGGTCAGCGGCGGCGACGCGCTCGTGCTGATGCCGACCGGCGGCGGCAAGTCGCTCTGCTACCAGATCCCGGCGCTGGTCAGAGAAGGCACGGGCGTCGTGATCTCGCCGTTGATCGCGCTGATGCAGGACCAGGTGAACGCGCTCAACGCGCTCGGGGTGCGGGCCGGATTCCTCAACTCCACGCAGGACCCGTACGAGCGGCAGGCCGTCGAGCAGGCCTTCCTCGGCGACGAGCTGGACCTGCTGTACCTGGCCCCCGAGCGGCTGCGCACCGAGAGCGCCCAGCGGCTGCTCGACCGGGGCACGGTGTCGGTCTTCGCGATCGACGAGGCGCACTGCGTCGCCCAGTGGGGCCACGACTTCCGGCCCGACTACCTCGCGCTGTCCATGCTGCACGAGCGCTGGCCGAAGGTGCCGCGGATCGCGCTGACGGCGACGGCCACCGAGGCCACGCATGCCGAGATCGTGTCGCGGCTCGGCCTGGAGGACGCCCGGCACTTCGTCGCCAGCTTCGACCGGCCGAACATCCAGTACCGCATCGTCGGGAAGAACAACCCGCTCAAGCAGCTGCTGGAGCTGATCCGGACCGAGCACGCCGGGGACGCCGGAGTCGTCTACTGCCTCTCCCGTGCCTCGGTGGAGAAGACCGCCGCCGCGCTGGTGGAGCAGGGCATCGACGCCGTGCCGTACCACGCCGGGATGGACGCCCGGGCGCGCGCGGCGAACCAGGCGCGCTTCCTGCGGGAGGAGGGGGTCGTGGTGGTGGCGACGATCGCCTTCGGCATGGGCATCGACAAGCCGGACGTGCGTTTCGTGGCACACCTCGACCTGCCGAAGTCGGTCGAGGGCTACTACCAGGAGACCGGCCGCGCCGGGCGCGACGGCGAGCCGGCCACGGCGTGGCTGGCGTACGGCCTGCAGGACGTGGTCCAGCAGCGCAAGCTCATCGACGGATCCGAGGGCGACGAGGCGCACCGCCGCTCGCTGGGCATGCACCTGGACGCCATGCTGGCGCTGTGCGAGACGGTCGAGTGCCGCCGGGTGCGGCTGCTGGCCTACTTCGGGCAGACGGGCACGGCCTGCGGCAACTGCGACACGTGTCTGACGCCGTCCGAGTCCTGGGACGGGACGGTCGCCGCGCAGAAGCTGCTGTCGACCGTGTGGCGGCTGGCGAAGGAACGGCGGCAGAAGTTCGGCGCCGGCCAGATCATCGACATCCTGCAGGGCAAGAAGACGGCCAAGGTCATCCAGTTCGACCACGACGCGCTCTCGGTGTTCGGCGTCGGGGCGGACCTGGGCGCCGCGGAGTGGCGGGGCGTCGTGCGCCAGCTGCTGGCGCAGCGGCTGCTGGCCGTGGAGGGCGACTACGGGACGCTGGTGCTGACGGAGGACAGCGGCGAGGTGCTGGGCGGTCGCCGCAGCGTCCCGATGCGGAAGGAGAAGGCGCCGGCCGGTCCGTCCCGCAAGGAGCCCGGTTCGCGCTCGGGGAAGGGCGCCCGCGTGCCGGTCGACCTGCCGGCCGCGGCCGAGCCGGTCTTCCTGGCCCTGCGCGCCTGGCGGGCCGAGACGGCGAAGGAGCAGGGCGTGCCGGCGTACGTCGTCTTCCACGACGCGACGCTGCGGGAGATCGCGACGCTGCTGCCCTCCACGGTGGAGGAGCTGGGCACCATCGGCGGCGTCGGCGAGGCCAAGCTCGCCAAGTACGCCGAGGGTGTCCTGGCCACTCTGGCGGGGTGCGACGCCGGCGTTCCCGGCCCCGGCCCGGCGCCCGAGGCCGAGTCCGTCGCCCCGGCTCCCTCAGGTCCGGCGCGCGCGGCGGCCGCTCCGGCGGCGCGGTCCGCGGCGCCGGAGCACGACGAGCCGCCCTTCGACCTGGACGAGACGGATCCGCCGCCGTGGGACGACGACTGGCAGTAGCGTCACGCCGGATCGCAACAGGCATGCGGAA
>NZ_SSBM01000065.1:0-21088 GCF_004795115.1 Streptomyces sp. A0592 | reverse complement strand
GCCCGCGAGGTCGGCGACAACCTCGTCTTCATGGACGGCGGCGTCGTCGTCGAGTCGGGCCACCCCCGCGAGGTACTGGGCAACCCCCAGCACGAGCGGACGAAGGCCTTCCTCTCCAAGGTGCTGTGAACGCCGGACGGGGGCGCGGAGTGCTGTCCGCGCCCCCTTTTCGGACGCGTTGCCCGGCCCGGCCCGTTCCGTCGAAAAAGTCATGGGCCGGGATGTCGAGAAGCGATTTCCTGCTCCGTCCCCGGGGTGCAGGCGACCAGAATGGGTCGCACCAGCACCGAGGAGATGCACCATGGCGAAGTACCTGCTGCTCAAGCACTACCGAGGCGCCCCCGCTGCGGTCAACGACGTGCCGATGGACCGGTGGACGCAGGACGAGATCTCGGACCACGTGCAGTACATGAGCGACTTCGCGGCACGGCTCGAGAAGACCGGCGAGTTCGTCGACGGACAGGCGCTGGCGCCCGAGGGGGCGTGGGTGCGGTACGACGGGGCGGGGCGGCCGCCGGTCACCGACGGGCCGTTCGCCGAGACCAAGGACCTGATCGCGGGCTGGATGGTGATCGACGTCGACAGCTACGAGCGTGCCGTCGAACTGGCCGGGGAGCTGTCGGCGGCTCCCGGGGCGGGCGGGAAGCCGATCCACGAGTGGCTCGAGGTGCGCCCGTTCCTGTCCGCTCCGCCCACCATCACGGAGTGACCGCGGGATGAACGAGGTCCTCCTGCGGAGCCTCACGCCCGGCGTGCTCGCCGTCCTCGTTCGCCGCGGAGCCGATTTCGCGGGGGCCGAGGACGCCGTGCAGGAGGCGCTGGTCGAGGCGGTCCGCGTCTGGCCCGACGACCCGCCGCGGGACACGAAGGGCTGGCTGGTCACCGTGGCGTGGCGCCGGTTCCTCGACGCGACCCGGGCGGACACCTCCCGCCGCCGGCGGGAGGACCTCGTCGACCGGGAGCCGGTGCCCGGCCCCGCACGCGCGGTGGACGACACGCTCCAGCTCTACTTCCTGTGCGCGCACCCGTCGCTGACACCGTCGTCCGCGGTCGCGCTCACCCTGCGGGCCGTCGGCGGACTCACCACCCGCCAGATCGCCCAGGCCTATCTGGTGCCCGAGGCGACGATGGCACAGCGGATCAGCCGGGCCAAGCGCACCGTCTCCGGAGTGCGGTTCGACCAGCCCGGTGACGTCGCCACCGTGCTGCGCGTGCTGTACCTGGTCTTCAACGAGGGCTACTCCGGCGACGTCGACCTCGCCGCGGAGGCCATCCGGCTCACCCGGCAGCTGGCGGCCCGCGTCGACCATCCCGAGGTGGCGGGGCTGCTCGCGCTCATGCTGCTCCACCATGCCCGGCGTGCCGCTCGCACCGCGCCCGACGGCGGCCTGGTGCCGCTCGCCGAGCAGGACCGCGGCCGGTGGGACACAAGGATGATCGCCGAGGGCGTCGCGGTGCTGCAGAGGGCGCTGGCCCGCGACCGCTTGGGGGAGTTCCAGGCCCAGGCCGCCATCGCGGCGCTCCATGCGGACGCGCCCAGCGCCGGCGAGACGGACTGGCCTCAGATCGTCGAGTGGTACGACGAGCTCGCGCGCCTGACCGACAGCCCGGTCGTACGGCTCAACCGTGCGGTGGCCGTCGGCGAGGCCGACGGGCCGCGGGCCGGCCTGGCCGCGCTCGCCGCGGTGGAGGGCACGCTGCCCCGCCACACCGCGGTGGCGGCGTACCTCCACGAGCGCGACGGCGACCCGGCGACGGCGGCGCGGCTGTACGCGGAGGCGGCCCTGAAAGCTCCGAACCTCGCCGAACGCGATCACCTGACGCGCCAGGCCGCCCGGATCAACGCCCGGCTGGACGCCGGCCCGTCCGGTTGAGCCGAGAGGCGGGGTGGCTCAGAAGGTCCACCGGGTGTGGCTGTAGACGCCGCCGTCGCGGCCGAATCCGTACGCCGTGGTCGGGGCCACCGCGAACACCACCGCGGCTCCCCGCCGGATCGCGTCGTCGATGCCGTGGAAGGTGCCCTCGGGCGACGTGATGTGCGGGCCGTACTTCGTCTCGTACGCCGTGACCACCTCCTCCAGCCGGGCAGGATCGGAGACCTGCTGGGCCCTGCCCTCGACCACGAGGTCCAGGCCTTCGGTGAGCGCGTTCCCTCCCGTGGTGAGCGCGCAGTGGCCGTCGTGCGCCAGGTTCTTCGCCTTCTGCTCCTCCGGCCCGGTGGAGAAGTACATGGCCCCGTCGTGCCAGGCGGCGATCACGGGGGTGACGTGCAGGCGGCCGTCGGGCCGTACGGTGGACAGCCAGAAGATCTCGGCGGCGCCCAGCTGCCGCTGGGCCTCGGACCACTCGGTGGCGGTGACGTCGGAGGCGCCCGGGCGCGGGTTGAGCGCGGAACTGTAGCGGGCGTCGAGTTCGGTCGTGGGCTGCTTGGCGGATCCCTGCGACGGCATCGTGGGTCTCCTCCCTCTCTCCCGCGTCGGCGCCCGGCGGGGCCGGCGGGTATCGGCGTCGGCTCGCTGCCGAGAGGAACGAGCTGGTGCATCCTCGCCCGTGAGCGCGGCACGGGGCGCCGTACGCGGCCGTCGGACCGGCCGGGGTCACCCGGCCGGTCGCGTGCCGGGGCCGGCGGCGGGTCGGGCGGCCGTGCCGCCGCCGTGCCGGCCCGTCAGGGGGCGGGCTCCGGGGTGGTGGCGCACATCGCCGTGCGGTACAGCGCCGAGAGGGCGTCGTCGATGGGGTGGTGTTGCGGCCGACCGGAGGAGTCCGGCCGGTTCCACCTCTCCAGATTGATGCCGACGGACATCTGGCGCTTGCCGTCGGCCCGGGTCAGGGACATCGTCCGGGCTCCCCACACCGTGCCGTCGTGGCCCCAGAAGGTGCCGCACCCCGGGACGGTGACCTTGTGCAGGCCGAGGCCGTACTGGATGGTCGAGCCGTCCAGGGCGCGGACCGGGATCGTGCGCTGCATCTCCGTCAGCGACCGGCGGTTGACGAGTCTGCCGTCGAGCAGCTTGGCGTAGAAGCGGTTGAGGTCCTCCATGGTCGATACGAGGGCGGCTCCCGTGCCCGTCCAGGACATGTCGTAGACGCTGTAGTCGCGCGGCGGGTCGAGCACGCCGTAGAGGGACTCGTACATCCGTGAGTGCGGTCCGTCGATGCGCGTTCCGGACGGGAACTCGGTGTTCCGTAGCCCGGCGCGTTCGATGACGTGGCGGGTGATGTACACCTCGGCCGCCGTTCCGGTCGTGCGTTCGAGCAGTTGGCCGAGGAGGAGGTAGTTGGTGTTGGAGTAGACCCCGGTGGCGGCTCCCGGTTCGCCGGTGGGAGGCGCCGCGAGTCCGAGCGCGATGAGCTCAGCCGGGCGGAACGTCCTGAACCGGTTGTCGTCGAGGCTCTGGGCCGAGGCCGGCGAGGGGAACGTCTGGAGGGACGGGAACGCGTAGGGGATGTAATCCGGAATGCCGCTGCTGTTGTTGAGCAGCATCCGGACCGTGATCTTCTTGCCGCGCTCTCCCGGCACCAGGAGCGGCAGGTGGTCGCCGATCGGGGCGTCGAGCCGGATCCGGCCCTGTTCGACCTGCTGCATGACGGCGACGGCGGTGAAGGTCTTCGTGATGCTGCCGACGCGGTGGCGCATGTCGGGCCGTACGGGGCGGCCGGTGCCGAGATCGGCGACCCCGGAGGCGCCGCTCCAGGTCCGGCCCGCGCCTGCGGCGACGCCGTCACCGGAGGCGCGTACTTCTGCGTACACTCCCGGCACACCAGCCTGCCGGACCCCTTCCACGGCGGACCTCAGAGCCGCCCGGTCGAGGCCGGTCGACGGGGTGGGGGCTGCGGCCAGCGTGCCCGCGCAGGCAGTCAGTACGGCCAGGGTCGCGCACAGTGCCGTTCGGATCTTCATGGCGTCCGTCCCTTCGTGATCGAATCCATGCGGGTGCTCACTCGGCGAGCGCGCGGCGCAGGGCCCCGGCGAGGTCGGCGTTCTGGCGCTGGGACACGGCGGCGGAGAGGATCGCCTGCGAGCCGTGGAAGGTACCGGGGTACTGGTGCAGCTCCACCGGTACGCCGGCCTGCAGCAGCCGCAGCCCGTAGGCGATGCCCTCGTCGCGATTCGGGTCGAACTCCGAGGTGGCGATGTAGGCGGGCGGCAGGCCGGACAGGTCGGCGGCCCGGGCCGGGGCGGCGTACGGGGTGGCGGGCCGCGGGCCGAGGTAGTGCCGCCACGCCTGGGCGATCTTGCCGCGGTCGAGCCAGGGGGTGTCGGTGAAGTGCCGGGCGGACCAGGTCTCCTGACGGTCGTCGAGGCCGGCCTCGTTGAGCAGCTGGAAGCGGATCGGCGGCCCCTGCTCGTCGCGCGCCCGCAGGGCCACCGCGGCGGCGAGCCCGGCGCCGGCGCTGTGGCCTGCGACCGCGATGCGTTCGGGGTCGATGCCGAGCTCGGCGGCGTGGTCCGCCGTCCAGGCCAGTGCGGCGTACGCGTCGTCCAGGGCGGCCGGGTAGCGGTGCTCGGGAGCTGCGCGGTAGTCGACCGAGACGACCACCGCGGCGGCGCTGTCGGCGATCCGGGCGGCCCACGGGTGCTCGGTCTCCAGGTCTCCCATGATGAGCCCGCCGCCGCGGAGCCAGACGACGGCGCCGCCACGGGCGCGGTGCGGGCGGTAGAGCCGTACGCGAACGGCGGGGTCGCCGGGGACCGTGCGGTCCTCGATGTCCAGGCCGGCGAGGTCCGGTGCGGGGCGCGAGGCGGCCAGCTCGGCGTAGGTCCTGCGGGCGGCCGGCGGGTCGGCCCAGTCGGTCTCGGGGAGGAAGGGGACGAAGGCTTCGAGTTCGGGATCCATGACGACCATCCTCACGGCCGCCGCCCGCCACATCACCCGTCAACTGTCGGACGTCCGGGGCGGATCGGCCGCCGATCGGCGCATGGGGTTGTGGGGCAGGACACCCGGTGCGCCAGGAACTCGGGCGTCGTCCGCGTCGACCCCTTGCACGAGGCGCGGCACACGGGTGGCCGGCGTCACGACCCCACCGAGGAGAGCTGCATGAGTCTGAACCGACGGGGCCTGCTGCGGGCTTCGACCGTCCTCGGTGCCGCAGGCGCGGTCGCGGGCGCCACCGGACCCGCGGCCGCGAGCCGCCCTGCGGGGGCCGGTGCCGGTGCCGGCAAGCCGCTGAGGGTGCACGTCGTCATGTTCGACGGGGTGGAGGAGCTGGACTTCGCGGCCCCGTACGAGGTCTTCTCGGCCTCCCGCTTCTTCACGGACCGGACGGTCGAGGTCCGGTACGTCACCACCTCCCGCCCCGGCTTCGTCAGGGCGTCGTACGGAACGCGGATCGGTGTCGAGCACGGCTGGGCCCCGCAGGAGGCCGACATCGTCGTCGTACCGGGCGGGGGTTACGCCCGCCGCGAGGACCCCGGGGTGTGGGCCGAGATCCGGCGGGGCACCCTTCCGCGCGCGCTGGGGGCGGCGCCCCGCCCCGGCCTCACCGTCGCCGCCCTGTGCACGGGCGTGATGCTGCTGTCGGCCGCCGGGCTGACCCGCGGCCGGCCCTGCACCACCCACCACAGGGCTCGCCCGGCCCTGGAACGGGAGGGCGGCGTGCTGAAGAACGCGCGCGTGGTGGACGACGGCGATCTGGTGACGGCCGCCGGGCATCACCTCCGGCCTGGAGCTCGCCCTGTGGCTCGTACGCCGGGAACTCGGCCCCGACACGGCGACCGGCATCGAGGCCATGCTGGAGTACGAGGCCCGCGGCACGGTGTGGGCCTGAGCCGTCTCTTCCAGATCTCGCCGGGCCCGCGCCGCCCGGCAAGATCCGGAAGAGACGGCCTCGTCCTGTGACCGCACAGCCGGTCGGCGAACGCAGTGGATCAAGCGGTGTGGGACGATTCCGGACATGCGACTGATCACCGACGGAGTCACCCCGGTCCCCCGGATGATGCTGGTCGATGACCTCGAGACGGATGACGGCCGCTTCTGCGAACTGGACGGGCCGCTCTTCCTCGAGGCCGGCGACCGGATCGCCTTCGACGGTCGAACCCTGTCGGTGACGCCGAAGAGCGGCAGGGCCTTCTCCCCCACCGGCGAGTGGGGGATCCGCTGCAGGCGGGGTCGCCGCATGTAGGCGGCGGACCGGGGATCCGTGATCCGGGCCGGCTTCGTCTTCTCCGCGGGGCGCCCGGGGGCTCAGGCTCGGTGGCCGGGTGCGGGGGCGTCCAGGAGGAGGCGCTTCTGCGGCTTGCCCATCGCGTTGCGCGGGATCGCCTCGACGAAGCGGACCTCGCGGGGCCGCTTGTGGACCGACAGGTGGGCGGCGACGAAGTCGGTGAGCTCGACTCCCGTGACGCCCTCGGCGACGACGAACGCGACGATTCGCTGGCCCAGGTCCGCGTCGGGGACACCGACCACGGCCGCCTCCCGCACCCGGGGGTGGTCCAGGAGGGCGTTCTCGATCTCGCCCGCGCCGATCCGGTATCCCCCCGACTTGATCATGTCGGTGGAGGCGCGGCCCACGATCCGGTGGACGCCGTCCTTCTCGTCGACGGCCGCGATGTCGCCCGTCCGGAACCAGCCGTCCTCGGTGTACGCGGCGGCGGTCGCCTCGGGCCGGCCCAGGTAGCCGGAGAACAGGGTCGGTCCGGTCAGCTGGAGTTCGCCGATCTCCGCACCGTCCTCGGCCGCGATGCGGGTCGCGATGCCCGGCAGCGGGGTGCCGACCGTGCCCGGGCGGAGGTCGCCGCCGACCCGGCCGCTCACGGTGATCAGCGTCTCCGTCATGCCGTACCGCTCGACGATGCGGTGCCCGCTCGCACCCTCGATGTCCCGGAAGACCGGGGCGGGCAGTGCCGCACTGCCCGACACCAGGAGCCGGGCCCCCGACAGGGCGGCCGCGGCGTGCGGCTCCCGGGCGATACGGGACCACACGGTCGGCACGCCGAAGTACAGGCTCCCGCCCGCGGCCGCGTACGCCTCGGGCGTCGGCCGTCCGGTGTGCACGAGGCGGCTGCCGGTGCGCAGGGCGCCCAGGACGCCGAGGACGAGGCCGTGGACGTGGAACAGCGGGAGTCCGTGGACCAGGGTGTCCTCGGCGGTCCACTGCCAGGCCTCGGCGAGGGCGTCCAGGTCGGCGGTGATCGCGGCGCTGCTGAGGACCACGCCCTTGGGGGCGCCGGTGGTGCCGGAGGTGTAGAGGATCAGCGCGGGATCCTCGGGGGTGCGTACGGCGGCAGTGGCGGGGGTCCGGTCCGAACGGCGGGCGAAGTCGACCTCGATCGTGCGGGCCCCGGAGTCGCGCAGGATGTGGCCGAGCTCGGCCGGACCCGCGTCGGGCGGCAGGGGGACGCACGGCACGCCGGCGAGCAGCGCGCCGACCACGGCGGCCACCGTCTCCAGGGAGGCCGTCGCGGTCACCGCGAACGCGGGGACCCCCGATTCGGCGAGATCGGCCGCCACCTGGCGGGCGGCCCCCAGGAGTTCCTCGTAGGAGGCGGTACGGCCGGCGACGGTGACGGCGTCCGCGCGGTCCCCGTGGACACCGGTGAGGGCGGTCAGCATGGCGGGCGACTCCGTTCGGCGGTGATGCGGGGTGCTGGGAGGTGAGGGGCTGGGAGGTGACGTGAGGGCCGGGCCAGCCTACGCGGGCCCGAACCGGCCCCCCGCACCCTATGATCGGCGGGACTTGACCGCTCGAAGACCAGTTCTTGGCCTGATTCTCGATCCGGGGGAGCACCACGTGGAAACGGCACGGTTGGCGACGATGATCGCCGCAACGATCACCATCGGCTGGATGAGCGGCCTCTTCTACGGGTTCTCCGTATCCGTGATGCCGGGACTCCGGGTCGCCGGCGACCGCACCGTCATCGAGACCATGCAGCGGATCAACGTGGCGATCCTGAACGGCTGGTTCCTGCTGGGCTACGTCGGTGCGCTCGTGTTCAGCGCGGCCGCGGTGGTGCTCCACGCCGTCGGCAGCGGCGGTCGGGACGCGCTGGGGCCGCTGATCGGCGCACTCGTGGCGTATCTCGCGGCGATGGTCGTGACGGCCAGGATCAACATCCCGCTGAACAACGCCCTGGAACAGGCCGGCCCGGTCGACCGCGTCGGCGACCCCGCAGCGGTCCGCCGCGCCTTCGAAGCGCCGTGGGTACGCGCCAACGTGTGGCGTGCCGTGCTGTGCACGATCGCCCTCGGCCTGCTGGCCTGGGCGCTGGTCCTGCACTGATGCGGGGGCGCCGGGGCCGACCGGGCCGGGGGCCTTGCGTTCATCGGGTGGCGCGGCCGTGGAGGAGCAGGGCGCGGGCGAGGGCGGCCAGGGCGGTGGTGCACAGCAGCGTGCGGATGATGTTGGTGGTCACCCAGGTCGTCCTGAACCGTTCGACGATCCCGAAGTCCTTCATCCCTGCGACGTCGCCGGCGTCCGCGAGCTCGTTGTTGAGGGGGATGTTCACGGTGAAGGTGATGAGCAGGACGACGAGGTAGGCCGCCGCGGCCGCGCCCACCCACAGGGCGACCGCCCGCCGCCCGCCGCGGAACTCCAGGACCGCCGACAGCACGGCGGCCACCAGCGCCAGCAGGAACGCCGTCCCGAAGAGCGGGTTGCCGTCGATGGCCTTGTTGAAGGCGCGCATCGCCGTGACGTACGTCTGGTCGTCCCCGGCCGCGAGCCCGGGCATCACGGAGACGTCGAACGCGAAGAACAGCCCGGCCATCAGGCCCACCAGGACCGTCGAGACGGTCAGCACGGCACCGGCCGGTCGGGGGCCCTTCGCCGGCGGCGCGGTGGGCAGGGTCGGGCTGGGCTGTGCGGGCGGTACGGACGGCGACGGACCGGCAGGCATGCGATGTACGTCCTCTCCCCGATCAATGGCGCGCAACGATGGCGCGTTCCGGACACGAAGGCCCGATCTTGACATCAACTGATCACAATTCCGAGGGAGTTGGGGCGACGTTTGAGCGAATCTTTAGCCTCCTCGCTACGCCAGGAGCACTCCCGGCGCGGCGGGTGGAACTGCGGACCGTCTCGGGGGCCTCCACAATGGGATGAGGGCGCGCGTGCGGCCGCCGGCCGTGCCGCCCGCGACCGCGTCGGCCGAGAGGAACGCCCTCATGCGCGCTGAGTCTCCGCCGACCGCGCGGAGGAAGGGGGCCTTCGTCGCGGTCGCCCTCGCCCTGTTCTGCATCCAGCTCGACTTCTTCGCGCTCAACCTCGCCATCCCCGGCATCTCGGCCGAGCTCGGCGTCACGGTCTCGGCCGCCCAGTGGACCCTGTCCGCGTACATGCTCGCCATCGGCTGCTTCTTCATCGTCGGCGGCCGCGTCGGGGACGTCTTCGGCCGGCGCGGCACTCTGCTGGCCGGGACGGCCCTGTTCGCGCTCGGTTCCGTCGGGTGCGCGCTGGCGCCCGGCCTCGGGCCGCTGGTGGCGGCCCGGGTGGCGCAGGGGGTGGGCGCGGCGTTCGTCTTCCCGGTGTCCGTGTCCGTGATCACCAACACCTTTCCGGAGGAGACCCGGGCCAAGGCCCTGGGCGCGGTGTTCGGCGTCGCCAACATCGGGACCGCCCTCGGGCCCTTCGTGGGCGGAGGCCTCACCGAGGGGCCCGGCTGGCGATGGATCTTCTGGGTGATGGCGCCGCTGAGCGCGCTCTCGCTGCTGATCGCCCTGGTGTACGTACCGGACTCGCGCGACGCGTCGGCGCCGCGCCAGCTCGACCTCCTCGGCTGCGCCCTGATCGTGTGCTCGCTGGCGACCCTGACGCTGGCCGTGGAACGCGGTGACGCCTGGGGCTGGGAGAGCGCCCGTACCCTCGCCCTCTTCGCCGTGGCCGTGGCGGCCGGCGGGCTGTTCGTCGTACGGGAGCGGCGCGCACGGCACCCGCTGGTGGATCTGCGGCTGTTCCGCAACGTCCCGTACGTGCTGGTCACCGCGGTGGGCTCGCTGACGAACATGGGCTACGGCGTCACCGTCTTCCTCGCCACGCTCTACCTCCAGGGCGTACGCGGGCTGTCGCCGCTGATGGCGGGCACGGTGTTCCTGGCCCCGGCCCTGCTGGTGGCGTTCAGCGGGCCGCTCGGGGTGCGGCTGGGCCGGCACATGCGGGCGACCGCGGTGATGGCTCTGGCGGGGGCCGTCGCGGGGACGGGGATGTACGCGCTGGCCGGGGTCGGCGCGTGGTGGCTGTACGTGCCGGTGTTCGCGTGGTGCGGCCTGGGCCTGGGGCTGGGCTGGACCTACTCCAGCGTGGCGACGCAGCAGGTCGTGGCACCGGCCAGGGCGGGCGAGGCGTCGGGCGTCCTGCTGACGTTCCTGGTCACCTTGGGTGCGATCGCGCTGGCGGGGACGGCTGCGGCGATCTCGGCCATGACCCCGCAGCGGCCGCCCGAGGAGGCCTACGACGCGATCCTGCGCCTGGGCGGGGTGGTCATCGCCGCGGCGGCGGTGGCCGTCATGGTCGTACGCCACCGGCTGGTGGCACTGGGCAGGGTGCCGCCGCTGTCGATGCAGGCCGGCGAGGAGCCGCGGCCGCGCCGCGAGGAGGACCGACGGCCCTGAGCCGGTCCGCTGTCGGGGCCGGGCCGTCAGGGCAGTGGGGTGGGAAGCGCGGTCAGGGCAGCGAGGTCGGGCCGCCCGGGGTCACGAGGGCGGTCTCGTACGCGAAGACGACGACCTGGGCGCGGCTGGAGAGGCCGAGCTTGGCCATCGCGCGGTTGAGGTGGGTCTTCACGGTGGCTTCGCTGATGAAGAGCTGCCGGCCGACGTCCGCGTTGGTCGCTCCGGTGGCCACGAGCCGCAGCACGTCACGCTCGCGGCCGGTGACGGTGTCCCATTCCGGGGCGATCGTCCCCGGCGACGCCGGTCCCGGGTGGTACGCCTCGATCAGGCGCCTGGTCACGGTCGGCGCGAAGAGCATGTCGCCCGAGGCGACGGTGTGGATGGCGGCGACCAGCCGCTCCGGGGGCGTCTCCTTCAGGAGGAATCCGCAGGCGCCCGCACGCAGGGCGCTGTAGACGTATTCGTCCAGGTCGAAGGTGGTCAGGACGAGGATCCTCGGTGCGCTGTCTCCCGCCCCGGCCCTGCCGAGGATGCGTTCCATCGCGGTGATGCCGTCGGTGCCCGGCATCCGGAGGTCCATGAGGATGACGTCGGGTGCGGTGGTCTCGGCCAGTCGGACGGCCTCGTCCCCGTCGCACGCCTCGCCGACCACGGTCAGGCCGGGCGCGGCGTTGAGCAGGGAGACGAGTCCGGCACGGATCAGTACCTGATCGTCGACCACCAGAACCGTGGGCATCGGGGGAATCCTCATCGGGAACGGGCGTCCCCGGAACCCGGGGCCGGGCGGCCGTCCGGGCGGTCACCGGTGGTGGGTGCCGGAAGGACGAGTCGCACCTCGAATCCACCGGGGGTGCGGGGGCCGGCGGTGACCGACCCGCCGTAGATCTTCGCCCGTTCCCGCATCCCGATCAAGCCGTGCCCAGCTGTGACCACGGTCTTTGGCCGGAACGCGACGCTGCCTCCGTCGGCGCCTCCCCCGCCGGCGCCCCCTTCGTCGGTGACGGTCACGACGACGGTGCGACTCCCGTAGCGAAGGGTGACGGCGGCGCTGGTGGAACCCGCGTGCTTGAGCACGTTGGTCAGTGCCTCCTGGATCACCCGGTAGACGCAGAGGGCCATGCCCTGCGGGAGCCGCGTGGGAGAACCGACGACTTCCATGGCGACCTGGACCCCTGCGCCCCGCACCCGGTCGAGGAGTCTGTCGAGCAGGTCCAGCCCGGGGGCGGGGGCGTAGGCGCCGTCCCCGGGCTCCCACGCTCCGGGGTCGTCCGGATCCGCCCGCCCTTCCGGCTGGTCCTCCTGGCCGACCCGCAACAGGAAGAGCATGCGTCGCATCTCCTCCAGGGCTTCCCGGCTGGTGTCGGCGATGGTGTCGAGGGCCTGCCGACTGGCCTCCGGGTCGGTGGGGAAGACGTACGAGGCCATGCCGGCCTGCAGCGAGATCACGGACATGTGGTGCGCGACCACGTCGTGGAGTTCGCGCGCTATGCGCACCCGTTCCTCGGTGAGGGCCTGGCGGGCGTTCTCCTCCTGCTGCCGCCGCAGTTGGAAGGTGAGCTCGGCGAACTGCCGGTTCCGTGCGGCGAGTCGGCCCGAGCCGCGGCCGACGACGAACACCACGGCCGGGAACAGGACGGCCTGGGCAAGGACGGTGGGCATGGAACTGTTCTCCGCGTTGGCCAGCCCGGCGTACACCCAGGTCCCGGTCACGACCGCCGCGCACCCGACGGACGTACGCAGGGTGCGGGTCGCCGCCACCGTGTACAGGCCGAGCAGCGGTGGCATCGAATTGACCACGGGCCAGTACCCGCAGGTGATGAACACGACCCACAGCGCGCTGCTGGCGGCGAACGCCGCGACGGGCGCGATCCGGCGGGCGAGCAGCACCAGACCCACCAGAACGGTAAGGACCGCGCCGAGCCCGTCCAACGGCTGCCATCCGACCGGCGGTTGTTCCCGGCCCAGCAGAAGTCCCGCGCCGGCGTAGCCCAGCGCGAGCGCCACGTCGATGGCCAGAGACCGGTACCGGTGCGGATTCGGGAACAAGAACGGGAACGGGAACCGATGTCCGTGGTCTTCCGCGAGCCTGTCGCGCAACTCCGATCCAGCGTGCATCGGCGCAGCCTACGGGCCGTGGCCCGGCAGGGCCATGAACCTTTGGCACGACGTGCTCCTACCGCGTCCGCATGCCCCCGCTACCGCCGGAGTTGCAGATTCGGGCACCGCCACCCGCGAGCGGTGGAGATCCGGATCAACCCGGTGCGTGCCGCGCGACCGCCTGCGGGCCGCCTAGCTTTCTGTCTCGCCGAGCCGCGGGACCACACAGCGGCGGCGGCGCGCAAATCAATCCTCTGCATCCCCTGGAAAGGGAGTCACAGCCATGACCATCGTCGTGAAGCGTGCGCTCTTCGGAGCCTCCGCCCTCGCCTCCGCCCTCGTCGTCGGGCTGGCCGGCACGGCAAGCGCCGCCACCATCGGCTTCAACAAGACCTCCACCAGCGGCAAAGCCGAGGTCGGCGGCACGTACGAGTACCACGTGTCGGGCTCGGTCCCCGGTTCTCAGGAGAAGCTCTATGCGGGGTCGTTCCAAGGCGCCTACGCCAAGGACAAGGTGGCGGGCGACGGGTACGAGGCCGTGCTCGCCCTGGCCTACCAGGACTGGGTGGGCGGTGCCTGGGTGTCGGTGAAGAACAAGGTGGCGGTGGTCAACGGCTCGAAGAGCTGGACCTTCAAGAACAAGAAGGACGTGAAGGCGTACGCCTGCGACCGCAAGGTGGGCACCACGAAGCTCGTGAACTGCCGCGCCGCCTTCTAGTGCTGTGGCTGCGAGGGGTGGGCACGGCCGCGGCTGTGCCCACCCCCTCGCAGCCTGTTTGAATGGCCGCGTCGAAGTACGGGGAGTACGCGGCCCCGTCCTCGCGGGGGCCGACGAGGTGGAGTGGATCTGCCACGGGGGACGGATCCGGGAAGCGGTGGTGCGGTTCGGCCCGGACGCGCGGCGGACACCCTCGCGCGCGTCCCGGTGCGCAGGGCCACCGTGCTTCCCTCCGGTGCGTCGCTCGTGGAGCGCCGCGACCTGTAGGTGCCCGACCCCGCCGTCGTCCACGCCGGTCCGGTCGGCGAGTTCGCCCGCGAAGCGGCCGGCGGTCCCGTCGAGGGGGCGGATCTCTCCTCACCTCCGACGAGCTGCACCGCACGCCCTTCGCCGTCGCGTACGAGGTCGGGGAGACGCTTCCCGTCGACGGCCCGGGTCTCCCAGGAAGGTGACGACCGGGCCCGCGGGCCGATTTCGGCGACCGCCGCGCGTTGTCCGGCACAGTGCGGGCAGGCGCGGTACATGACGACTGCGAGTACGACTGCGAGTGCGAGTGTCGTGGACGCCCCGATCTGGGTCCACCTGGCCGTGATGGCGGCGGCGATCCTGATCCTGGTCTACAACCTGGCGAGGGACGGCCGGTAGCCGGTAGCCGGTAGCCGGTAGCAGCCGCCGGAAGTCGGCAGGCGGTCACGCTCAGAGCCGGCGCTGTGCGGCTTCCAGGCTGTCGCCGAGGCCGCTGTTGAGGCGATGGCCGCATCGGGCGCATGGCGGTGGATCAGGTTCAGGATCTGTTCGAGAGCGGGAGCAGTTGCTCTGCCTCGCGGATGCCTGCGCCGACCACCACCACATCCCAGTGACGCGCCGTCAGCAATTCGACGAGGGTGGCTCCGCCGCGCCGCCGAAGAGGACCGTCGTCATCGCCATCGCCGCGTCGATGCCGGGTATCCCCTGCGGGTCGTAGCCGATGACAAGTACGGAGGTCATGCGGCCCAACGTACCGAGGCCTGCCCGGTCATGATCAACCGGACAGGCCCGATTCGGCCACCTCGTGGACTACCAGTAGTGGCGTCGGCCGCCGACCGCGTGCCCGGCCGAACCCAGGATCCACAGCGCCGCGCCCACCACGAGCAGGATGACCCCGAGGGTCCACAGGACGGAGACCCCGGTCAGGAATCCGATGAGCAGGAGGATCAGCCCGACGGCAATCATGAGTACCTCATTCTCGCGTTGGTATGTCGGCGGAACGGTTGGAACCGCCGTGGCGCTTCAGACGCCGTCTGCCCGCGAAAACCGCCCCTATCCGCGCCGCTCCCGATTCCGCGCGACTGATTGGAGCGGGTCCTGCCGGGCAGACGCAGGAGCGCGCGTACGGCGCACGACCACACCCTCACGAGCGAAGGACACCGAGGTGAAACGCATGGAGCGGAAGGCGTCCGAAGCAGAATCCGAAGGCTCCGGGCCGACGCCCCGGAAGCCGGACCCGACTCCCCGGGATCCTGCGCACGCGCAACGCGGCCCTCGGCCGGGTGAGCCGCGTCCCGGTCCCGCCGAGCCGTCCACCGGCGACCGGCCGGCGGCAACCGAGCCGCCCGACTAGCGCGGCGAGCCGGACGGTCCACCGCGCGTTGCGGGGCACTCCCGGCGGACGCATGGTGGGCAGTGCATTCCCCCTCACTCAAGGAGCACCTCGTCATGAGCAAGGCAAAGGGCAAGGCCAAGCAGATCAAGGGCAAGCTCAAGGAGACCGCAGGCGACGCGATGGACGACAAGCGCATGCAGGCGGAAGGCAGCGCCGAGCGGATGACCGGCAAGGCGGAGGAGAAGGCCTCGGAGGCTGCGGACAGGACCAAGAAGGGCATGCGCAGGTCCTGACCGGCGCACCCCCGCACGACACGACCGAGGAGGGGGCCGGGCCCGTCCGAACGACGGGCCCGGCCCCCTCCCCTGTCACCCCGACGGCGGATTCCGGGGCACCGGAGTCCCTTCGGCACCGTCCTCGTCATCCAGACCTGGCTCGTCGGCGCGGGAGTCGTCGTCTTCGGCGGGGCGCTCGTGGGCCGGCTGGTCCACGACGAGGGGGTGCGCCGGACCCCGCCGGACGGGTGAGGCACAGCAACATGGCCGGTTCATGTCTGGCGGACGACGGTAACGGAAAAAGTTTTCCGCGGACGCCCATCGGATGGCCGTTCGCTGGGAATGCTGCGTGTGATCTCCCGCCCCTGCCCGACGCCCCGTCAGAGCGTCGCCCGGGCGGGCCTTCCGTTCTGCGCCCTCGGGAGGTAACACGTCATGCATTCCACCCCCACTCCGCCCGCGTCCCCCAGCCGGCGCGATCTCCTCACCGGCCTCGGCCTGGCCGCCGCCGCGCCGCTCCTCCTCGGTGTCACCGACCGCCCCACGTCCCAGACCTCCCCGCCCGGTCGGCCCGCGCCGGCCGGCGGGACGATCCTGCTCCGTGGGGCGTCCCTCGTCCTCACCATGGACCCCGCCATCGGCAGCGGGCCCCTCGGGGCCGTCGAGAACGCCGACGTCCTGATGCGGGGCGGCGCCATCGCCGCCGTCGGCCCGGCTCTCCAACGACCGTCCGGAGCCCGGGTGGTGGAAGCCTCGGGCAAGCTGGTCATGCCGGGGTTCGTCGACACCCATACGCACCTCTGGCAGGCGGTGATCCGCGGCGGCTGTACCGACCGCGACCTGTTCGGCTGGTTCGCGGGGTGCACCGACCCCCAGCGCGGACGGCTCACCGCCGCGACACTCCACAGCTTCGTACGGCTCGCCGCCCTCGACGCCGTCCAGTCGGGCGTCACCACGCTGGTGGACTGGGTCGACATCTTCGCCTACGACCTCGTCGAGAGCTACGTACGCGCCCTGGCCGGCACCGGGGTGCGCTTCACGTACGCGATGTTCCCGCCCAAGCCGGACGCGGTCCTGGTCTCGAAGGTCAAGCAGGAACTCGTCGATCCGGTGCCCCTGGGCTCCTTCCATGTGGCCACGCACGCGGCGCGGGCCGTCCAGGACCTCAACCGGGCGCACTGGGAGGCCGCCCAGGAGCTGGGCGTCATGCTCAACTCCCATGTGCTGGAACGCCCCGAACAGCGCGCGGACGACCCCATCGGGGTCCTCGGCGACATCGGCGCGCTGGGCCCGCGGCTCCTGATCAACCATGCCGTCCACCTGACCGACGACGAGATCGCCGCAGTCGCCGAACACGACGTACGGGCGGCCCACTGCCCCCTGAGCAACATGCGGCTGGCCTCCGGCATCATGCGGCTGTCCGAATTCAGACGGCGCGGCGTGAAGGTCGGACTCGGCCTGGACGGCGGGACCAACGACAGCTCGGACTTCCACGCGCTGATGAAGACGGCCATCGGCCTGCAGCGCGCCCGGGCCACGGACGCCGGGGTGTTCCCGCAGGTGCAGGACGTCTTACGGATGGCCACGCTGGGCGGCGCCGAAGCACTCGGCATCGCCGACCGGGTGGGCTCGCTGACGCCGGGAAAGCGGGCCGACGTGGTCGTGATCGACCCGGCCGCCCTGAACTTCGCACCGCGCTTCGACTGGGTCGGCCAGATCGTCTTCAACGGGCGGCCCGAGAACATCGACGCGGTGTTCGTGGACGGACGGGCGCTGAAGTTCGACGGCCGGCTGGTCGACGTCGACACGGACCGCGTCGTCCGCGAGGCGGAGGCGGCCGCCACCCGCCTCCGCACGGCCGGATAGTACGAGCGCCGGGCCCCGCTCCCTCGCGCACCGCACCAGCGGTGCCGGGCGGCGCGGGCCCGGCACGATCCGGAAGACGCGTCTCAGGCCGTCCGCCGGTTCTTGCGGGCGGTGAGCTGTCCCTGGACGTAGGCGTCCGTCTCCGGTGCGTAGGGGCCGCCGTGGTCGAAGAGCAGGTCGGTGATCCGTCGCCATTCGGCCACTTCCGCGCGGGTCCGGGTGTCCGCCGCGTCCAGGTCGCCCGCGGATTCCTCGGCGGCCTCCAGCGCGTCCGCAGTCTGGTGGTGCGTCATGCCCGTGGCCAGTCGGCGTACCCTGTCGCGGACCGCGCGCTCCTCGGGGGTCGGCTCGTGCGGTTCGTTCGTCGCGGTCGCGGCGTCCTGGGTCATGGATGGTTCGCCTTCCGTCACCGGGCCCGTTCACGGCCCCTCGCTCACCTTCGACTACCCGCGGCGGCCCGTTTCATCTCCGGTGGCCCGGGCAGGCCCGCACCACCTCCCTCCAGGAGTCATGCATGACACGCTCGCTCGACGGCCTCTTCTTCTTCCCCGCCGCCGATCAGGCCCCCGGCCAGGTCGGCCGGCGGACCCGGTTCGAGTACCACGAACGCGACGGTCTCGTCTGGGCCGACTACGCGGGCGGAGACGTGGTCAAGGGACACCTGATCGGCACCCGGGCGGCCGACACCGTCGACTTCCGCTACGTGCAGCTCCGCATCGACGGCACGACCGCGTCCGGGCACTGCACCTCGCTCGTGACCGAACTCCCCGACGGCCGCCTGCGCATGGAGGAGACCTGGACCTGGGAATCCCAGGAGGGCAGCGGCGCCAGCACGGTGGAACAGCCGCTGGACTGACCCCGCGGCGGGCCCCCGACCAGCACGTCTCTTTTTCCAAGACGCTTCTGTCCACGATGCGGGCGTGGTCTTGCTGAGGGGGCCGCCTTCGGCGAGTATCCCTATCAATCCGATAGGGAAGGTGGGGTTGAATTGCCGCGCGGCTTCCTGCCACGACGCTGTTGCTGTCGGCGCCCGCCGAACTCCCCGCGCCGCTCCTAGCCGGGCGTTCCGGCCGGGCGGGCCCGCCGCCCGCACGTGTGCCGCCGCATCGCCCCCCTCCCCCGGTCCCTCACCCGGTCCCCTTTCCCCGTGCTCCACACCCCGCCCGCCACCAGGCCGCGGCCGTCCGACAACGTTCCGGAGTAGCCCCATGACCACCGCCGTTCCGCATGGCCCCGCCCTCCGCCCGGTCCCAGCGCCGCGCCACGGCACCCCGGCCTGTCGGTGAAGTCCGTGGCGACGACACCGAGCACGGCCGCCGTCCGGCCGGGCGGCGAGCAGCGTGCGCTGCTGCGTACCGCCCGCGATGTGGCGGACGACCTCGCCGCGGACGCCATCGCCCGCGAGCAGGCGGGCCGGCCGCCGACCGACGAGAGGACCCGGCTGCGCGAGGCCGGGCTGCTCGCCGCCCTCACCCCGCCCTCGCCCGGCCGCGGCACGGACTGGCGTACCGGATGCGCCGTCATACGGGAGGTCGCCGCGGCGGACAGCTCCGTCGGTGACGTCCTCGCGCGCCACTACGTGCACACCTGGAGCGGCCGGTTCTACGCGAGTCACCACCACGCGGCCACCCTTGAGGAGGCGTCGGTGCGCGAACACTGGCTGTGGACCGGGGCGGTCCGCGCGCCCGTACCCGACGGGGACGGCGTCGACGGGCCGGATCTCACGCTGAGGCCCCGCAACACCGGCTACGTGCTGAACGGGCGCCGGTCCGTCGACACGGCGGTGGCCGTAGCCGACCAGATCGTGCTGGACGCCGTCTGCGCCCTGACCGGTGTCGTGCTGGTGGTACGGGTCTCGCCACGCATGCGGGGCGTGACCGTCGAGGCCGCGCACGACCGCCTCGGGCAGCGCGTCGCCGGCGCGGGCGAGGTCGTCCTCGACCGGGTCACCGTGACACCGGGCCAGGTGCTGGGCCGTCGCCCTGACGACGAGGAGTCGACCGCGCCCTTCACCGCGCTGGCGGAGCCGGCGCTCCGGCTCGCCCTGTGCCACGTCGTCCTCGGCATCGTCGAGGGCGCGCTCACCGAGGCACGGGACCTCAGCAGGGGCGGCCGCGCGCACCGGCTGCCCGGCGAGGACCCCGACCTCCTGCTGACGTACGGGGAACTCGCCTCCGCCGCCCACACCGCCACCGCGGTCGTCGAGCGGGCGACCGAGGCGATGGCGCAGGCCCTCGACGCGGGTATGCTCCTCGACGCCGAGGAGCCCGCGGGCGTGGCCGCCCTGGTGGCCACGGCCGAGACGGTGACGTCCCGTGCAGCCCTGCACGTCACCACGCGGGTGCTGGAGCTCGCCGACGCGCCTGGCCTGGACCGGTTCTGGCGCAACGCCCGCGTCCTGACGGCCCACCGCCCGGCCGCGCACCGCCTCCGCTCCATCGGCGAGCACTACCTCAACGGCTCGCACCGCGCGGTGGCGGCGGCCTTCCACTGACGTGCGGGCGGGCGGCGGCGCTCCGCCGCCCACCCGCAGGACGTGGACCGAAGCCGTACGGGATAATGTGCGCATGCGGATCTCAGCCAGGGCGGACTACGCGGTACGTGCCGCACTGCAGCTCGCGGTGTCGAAGGACGGCGGGCCCGTGAAGGCCGAGGCCATCGCCGATGCCCAGGACATCCCGCACAAGTTCCTCGAGGGCATCCTGAACGACATGCGCCGGGGCGGTCTCGTCCTCAGCCAGCGGGGCGGCAACGGCGGCTACCGGCTGGCCAAGCCCGCCGGGGCGATCAGCATCGCGGACGTGATCCGCGTCGTGGACGGACCCCTCGTATCGGTACGCGGAGTCCGCCCTCCGGACCTGTCCTACACCGGCCCCGCCGAGTCACTGCTCCCCCTGTGGATCGCCCTGCGGTCCAACGTGCGCGAGATCCTCGAGGGCGTGTCCCTCGCCGATGTGGCGGCTTCCGACCTGCCGGCTGACGTTTCCGCGCTGACCGACGTTCCCGACGCCTGGACCAATCCCTGAGCCAGGGCCCACGGCCAAGCCCCTCACCTGCACGTTCTCAGAGATCGAGACCAGCCCGTCCACTATATGGGCAACCCCTTGGGGCGCGTGGCGCCGTCTGCCAATATGCCTACCAGCCAGGTAGGAAAACTAGGGATTCAGGGGTGAGGTGACCATGCGCACGCTGCATCACGCAGGCCTTCTGCTGCCCCGTCTCACCACCCGCCGGCACATCGATCTGGTCCGTACCTCCAGCGCCATCTGTCAGCCTGCCTGACACCGTGCGCGGAGCCCCGCTCCGCGCCCAGCGCACCGTCGTGCGCTACGCCGTCCCGCTCCCGGTCGGCCGGACGGGACCTCTCGGCCGACCTCGCCGCCCCGCAGCACCTTCGAGCGCGGCGTGTGATGTACGGCGGCTCGACATCCGCCGCTTCGGCATCCGCGACACCTCCGGTCCCCGCCCACGACGGCGGTCCCACCGCCGACCGGCAGTGGGCGCCGCGCGTGCCGACGACCTCGCACGGCGCGCTCCGCATGCACGTATCTCCACGGCTCCGAATCTCCACGGCTCCGTTCTCCACCGCTTCCCGAAGACCCTCCCCGTGAAAGGACACCTCCGTGTCTGCCGCCAGACCGCTCATCACCCTGCGCGCCATCGCCGTCACCGCCACGCTCCCCCTCCTCCTGACGGCCTGCGGCTACGGTTCCGAGGCGAAGAAGGAAGACGACAAGGCCAACGTCGCAGCCACCGACGGCAAGAAGCTGTCGGCGTCCGAGGTCCGTATCGGGTACTTCCCGAACCTGACGCACGCCACCGCCCTGGTCGGCATCCAGGAAGGCCTGATCGAGAAGGAGCTGAACGGCACCAAGATCAAGCCGCAGACCTTCAACGCCGGTCCGTCGGAGATCGAGGCGCTCAACGGCGGCTCGCTGGACATCGGTTTCATCGGTCCCTCGCCGTCGATCAACGGCTATGTGAAGTCCAAGGGCTCCAACCT
>NZ_SSBM01000064.1:0-21584 GCF_004795115.1 Streptomyces sp. A0592 | reverse complement strand
CAAGATCCGCGGCCACCGCATCGAACTCGGCGAAATCGAAACCGCACTCCGCCGACTCCCCGGCATCACCGACGCCGCCGCAGCCGTCCACCACGGACGCCTCGTCGCCTACCTCATCGGCACCACCGACGACCCCAGAACCGCACTCGCCGCCACCCTGCCCGACTACATGCTCCCCAGCACCTACCTCACCCTGGACGCGCTCCCCCTCACCCCCAACGGAAAGATCGACCGCAAGGCCCTCCCCGCACCGGATCCGCAGGCCCTCGCGACCGGGCCCGCGCGGCAGCCCCGTACCGACACCGAGCGCGCACTGTGCGCGGTGTTCGCGGACGTGCTCGGACTGCCCTCCATCGGCATCGACGACAGCTTCTTCGACCTCGGCGGCGACAGCATCCGTTCCATCGAGGTGGTCGCCGGCGCCCGGCGGGCCGGACTGCGGGTCACGGCGGCCGATGTGTTCACCCACAAGTCGGTGGCCGCGCTGGCCGGCGCCGTCGTCGAGGCGGAGCCGGTCGAGATCGTCGGCACCGACGACGGCGTGGGCGAACTGGCGCTCACGCCGGTCATGCTGCGGCTGCTCGAAGAGGGCGGCCCGGTCGACGGGTTCAACCAGTCCGTCGTCCTCACCACCCCCGCGGGCCTTGACCAGGAGCGGCTCACCGGAGCACTTCAGCGGATCGTCGACCACCACGACGCCCTGCGGCTGCGGCTGGCCGGACAGGGCGCCGACGACTGGCGGCTCGTGATCGGCGAGCCGGGTACGGTCCGGGTCGCGCCCCTGGTGACCCGCATCGACGCCGGTCATCGCGCCTACGCGGACGAGACGCTGCTGCGGCGGGCCGTCGCCGCCCAGTCGGAGGCCGCCCGCAACCGGCTCGCCCCGCGCGACGGGGTAACGCTGCAGGCCGTGTGGATCGACCGCGGGGACAGCCTCCCCGGCCGGCTGGTCCTGATGCTGCACCACCTGGTGGTGGACGGCGTCACCTGGCGCATCCTGCTGCCGGACCTGCTCACCGCGTACGAGCGTCCCGGCACGGCACTCGACCCGGTCGGCACCTCGCTGCGCCACTGGTCGCAGCTGCTGCGGGGGCAGGCCGCGGACCGCGGCGAGGAACTGCCCCACTGGAAGCAACTGCTGTCCCGCGCGGAGCAGCCGGTCGGGGCGCGTCCGCTGGATCCGGCCCGGGACACCTACGCCACGGCCCGGACGCTGCGCGTGACCCTGCCGGCCGAGCACACCGGCCCGCTCCTGGAGCGCGGCCCCGCCGCCTTCCAGGCCGAGGTCAACGACGTGCTGCTCGCCGGCCTCGATCTCGCGGTCGCCGAATGGCGCGGCCGGAGCCTGCTCGTCGAGGTCGAGACCCACGGCCGCGAACAACTGCACGCGGGCGTCGACCTCTCCCGCACGGCCGGCTGGTTCACCAGCACCCACCCGGTGCTGCTGAGGGCCGCCGCGCTCGGTGCCGAGCAGTCGGTCAAGGAGATGCGCGAGCAGCTCGCGGCGCTGCCCGACCACGGCCTCGGCCACGGCATCCTGCGTCATCTCGGCGACGGATCCGCTCCGCTGCCGGTGGTGAACCCGCAGCTCGGGTTCAACTACCTGGGCCGTTTCGCCGCGGTGGAGTCGTACGACGGCGGGTGGGCGGCCGCACCCGAGTCGCGGGAGGCGTTCGCGGCCACGTCCGGCGGCATGCCCATCGGCCATGCCATCGAGGTGGACGCCCTGGTCGAGGACGGCCCCGACGGACCCGTCCTGGTCGCCAACTGGACGTGGGCGGGGCAGGTGTTGGAGCCGGGCGACGCGGAGGCGCTGGCCGAGGGCTGGTTCCGCGCGCTGCGCACTCTGGCCGAGCGGGCCGGTGAACTCGCCGCGGGCGGTCCCTCAGGGGTCGGCGAGCGGCGGCCCTCGCTGCTCACCGAGGCCTTCGAGACCGTGCTGCCCATCCGGCCCGACGGCACCCGCGCACCGCTGTTCTTCATGCACGGCGGCGTGGGTCTCAGCTGGCCCTACCTCGGGCTCGCCGAACACCTGGCCAAGGAATTCCCCGTGTACGGATTCCAAGCGTCCGGAATCGTTTCGGAATCGCCGCTTCCGTCATCGGTCGCGGAAATGGCGGAGGAATACGTACGCAGAATTCTGGAAATTCAGCCGGCCGGGCCCTACTATATTCTCGGCTGGTCCTTCGGCGGACTTCTCGCCCATGCGGCGGCCACCCGCCTCGAAGGTCTCGGACACCGAGTCGCGCTCCTCGCCAACCTCGACAGCTACCCGGTCCCCGAGCCGGACGGCATCCCGGACGACCGGGCCCTGCTCGCGAAGATCCTCGAGTACTGCGGGTACGACGCGGCCGCGTTCGCCGGCGGCGAGCCCACACTCTCCGAGGTCCTGTCCCTGTTCCGGCGGGACGCCAACCCGCTGGCCGGCCTCAGCGAGGAGCAGCTGGCCCGGCTGCTGCGGATCGTGCGCAACCATGCGGTGCTCAGCGCGCAGTTCACGCCGGACCGCTTCAGCGGGGACGTGCTCTTCGTGGCGGCCGAGCAGGGCACGGACGAGCGGTCCCCCACGGTCGCGGAATGGGAGCCGTACATCGGCGGCCGCATCTCCCACCACGGCGTGGCCTCCGACCACGACGGAATGATGCGGCCCGAACCGCAGCGGACGATCGGCCGGATCATCGCCGCGCACCTCGAATCACTGCGGTGAACGTGCGGGACGCGCTCGTACGGAATTCAGGCGAGCGCTCCCGGCGGATCCCCCCACGAATCCCCCACCGCTTTCCCTACATGCACCCGGAGAAAGAGAAGCCATGAAGAACAACCCGTTCGACGACGAAAACGGCACCTTCCTGGTGCTGGCCAATGACGAGGGGCAGCACTGCATCTGGCCCGAGTTCGCCGCCGTCCCGGCCGGCTGGACCACCGTCCTTCCGGCCGGCCCCCGCGAGGCCGCGCTCGACCACATCGAACGCACCTGGACCGACATGCGTCCCAAGTCCCTGATCCGCACCGCCGCCTGAGCACCAGGCCATCCAGATCCGAGAGGCAGCTGCCATGACTGTGAACACCCCCGTGGACGTCCCGGCCGTTCGGGCCATCATCACCGACATCCTGGAGCTCGACGACGACGAGCTCACCGGCACCAGCCTGTTCATCGAGGACCACGGCGCGGACTCGCTGGGCGCCATCGAGATCCTCTCCCGCATCGAGAAGGAGCTCGGCGTGGTCATCCCGCAGGACGACCT
The DNA here is from genome assembly GCF_004795115.1 of Streptomyces sp. A0592. Lineage (NCBI taxonomy): Bacteria > Bacillati > Actinomycetota > Actinomycetes > Kitasatosporales > Streptomycetaceae > Streptomyces > Streptomyces sp. A0592. The sequence goes on along the minus strand of NZ_SSBM01000064.1, from coordinate 18,339 downwards.
GGTCAAGCTGGTCCACCTGGACGCCGTACTCGAAGTGCTCGCCACTGCCGAGCGGCGTACGCCGTGAGTGCCGCCGGGATTCCGGCCGGCCCCGTCGCGGGGCCGCGCCGGGTCGTCCTCACCGGCTGCGGCGTGCTGTCCAGCATCGGCAACGGGGTCGCGGAGTTCACCACCGCCCTGCGGGCCGGCCGGGTCGGCACCGGGGACATCACCGCCTTCGACACCACCGGCTTCCCCAGCCGCCGCGGCCACCAGGTGCACGGCTTCGACGCCGCCGCCGCACTGCACCGGGTACGTCCCGAACACAGCGGCCGCGCCACGCAGTTCGCCGCCGCGGCCGCCCGGATGGCGCTCGACGACGCCGGCCTCGACGAGGCCTGGCTGCGCGAGCGGCGCGGCACCGTCGTCGTCGGCACCACCGACGGCGAGGTCGGCGAGCTCGACCTGCTCACCCAGTCGGCGCTCGCCATCGGGCTCGGCGCGTTCACCGGCGGGGCCCTGAGCAGGACCGCCACGGGCAGTCTCGCGCTCGGTGTCGTGCGCGAACTCGGGCTGTCCGATGTGGAGTCGTCGACGATCGCCACTGCCTGCGCCGCCGGCAACTACGCGATCGGCTCCGGTTTCGACGCCGTCCGCAGCGGCCGCTCCGCATGGGCGCTCGTCGGCGGCGCGGACGCGCTGAACCGCAAGACCTTCGCAGGCTTCGCCCGGCTCGGCCTGGTCGCACCCGACGAGTGCCGTCCGTTCGACGCCGACCGCGTGGGCCTGCTCACCGGCGAGGGCGCGGGGCTGCTGCTGCTCGAATCCGAGGAGTCGGCGCTCGCCCGTGGCGCGCACATCTACGCGGAGGTGCTCGGCTACGGCCTCAACTGCGACGCCTCGCACCCCACCACACCCGAAGAGGACAGCGTCGCCCGCTGTATCCGCCTGGCCCTGGAGAACGCGTCCGTCAAACCGGACGAGGTCGACCTGATCTCCGCGCACGGCACCGGCACCCGGACCAACGACACCACCGAGATCGCGGCCATCCGCCAGGTGTACGGGGACGACGCGCCCCGCACCGTCGGCGTCAAGGGGATGATCGGCCACACCATGGGAGCGGCCAGCGCCCTGGGCGCCATCGCCTCGGCGCTCGCCATCCGGCACGGGTTCATCCCGCCGACGGCCAACCACCGCAGCACCGACCCGGACTGCCCCGTCGACGTCGTACCCAACGCCTCGGTCCCCGCCGACGTGCGCATCGTGCAGAACAACGGCCTGGCGTTCGGCGGCAACAACGCCGTGGTCCTGCTCGGCCGCCATGAAAGCCACCGAGGGGAGTACGTCCGATGAGTACCGCGGTCATCACCGCATGGTCGGCCGTGTCGCCGTACGGCACGGGCCGTGCCCCGCTCGCCGCAGGGCTGCGCACCCGTACCGCACCGCCCGAGTCCGCCGGGCCCGAGGAGTGGACGGCGCAGCCGGCCGCGACCGCCCGTGTCGTGCCCGGGTTCGAGGTCCGCGAGGCACTGGGGAAGGTCGGCACCCGGGGCATGGACCGGCTGACCGGGCTCACCGCGGTGACCGTCCGGGAGGTGCTGTCCGGCGAGCCCCCGGCCGGCGAGGAGGGTGATCTCGGCACCGGGATCGTGCTCGGCACGGCCTCCGGCAGCATCCAGGGGTTCATGGAGTTCACCAAGGCCTCCCTCGAAGGGGAGCGTCCCATCGACGTGATGCCGTCGAGGATCCCCAACATGGCGATGAACAGGGCCGCCTCGGCCGGTGCGATACGCCATGCGCTCAAGGGCCCCAACACCACCGTCGCGGCCGGCCGGCTCTCCGGCCTCGTCGCCCTGGAGCAGGCGTGCCGGCTGCTCGCCGACGGGCGTGCCCAGCGGATGCTGGCCGGATCGGCCGAGGAGTTCTCGGCGACCCGCGCCCACCTCACGCGGGCGGCGCACGGCGGCGGCGTGGTGCTGGGCGAGGGCTGCGTGATGGTCCTCCTGGAAGACGGCGACACCGCGACCGGTGAACCGCTGGCCGAGGTGCTCTCGGTCCACCACCGGGTCGCGCCGCCGGGCGAGTTCACCGCGGCGCTCACAGCAGCCGTGCGCGCCGCGCTCGCGGAGGCGGGCGTCCCGTCCGGGGCGGTCTGGGCGGCCGTGCCCGGAGAGGCCCCCGGCCCGGCGGGCGAGCAGGAGCGCCGGGTGCACGAGGAGCTGTTCCCCGCGGAAGTGCGCGCGCGCACGGCGTCCGTCGCGCTGCTCGGCGAGACGGCCGCGGCCACCGGCGCGTACCAGCTCGCGGCGCTGCTGGCCGAGCCGGGTGAGCCGGGCCGCATCGCGCTCATCACCGCCACGGACCCGGACGGCCCCGTGGGGTGCGCCGTGCTGCGGCTGCTGACGGAAGGAGAGGCCGCATGAGCGTCCACGAGAACGTGGACTCCAGGCCCGTCGCCCTCATCAGCGGCGGCTCCCGCGGGATCGGCCGGGCCGTCGCCCTGCGCCTCGCACAGGACGGCCATGACGTCTCCTTCTGCTTCCGCGGCGACGAGCAGGCCGCCGCGAACCTGGAGAAGGAGCTGGCCGGTCTCGGGGCCCGGGCCCTGGCGCGGCGGGTCGACGTCGCCGACGCGCAGTCCGTACGGGACTGGGTGGAGGCCACCGAGCGGGACTTCGGCCCGGTCTCGGTCGCCGTCACCTCGGCCGGCATCACCCGGGACAAGCCCCTTCTGCTGATGTCCGACAGCGACTGGCACGAGGTCGTGGACACCAACCTGGACGGCGTCTACCACGTCTGCCGGTCCGTGGTCTTCCCGATGATGAAGCGCCGGGGCGGCAGCATCGTGACCGTCGCCTCCGTGTCCGGCCTGTACGGCAACGCGGGCCAGACCAACTACGCCGCCTCCAAGGCCGGGATCATCGCGTTCTCGCGTTCCCTCGCGAAGGAGGTCGGCCGGCGCGGGATCCGCGTCAACGCGGTGGCTCCGGGCCTGATCGACACCGACATGTCGGCGGTGCTCGACGACCAGGTCAAGAAGCAGGTCGCCGAGCGCACGGCCCTGGGCCGGACCGGGCTCGCGGCGGAGGTCGCCGAGGCCGTGGCCTTCCTGGCCTCGGCGCGGGCCTCGTACGTCACCGGCGCCGTGCTGCCCGTGGACGGCGGGCTGTGACGGGTGCCGCTGGGGCCGTACCGGCGCTGCGGCCCGGGGCGTGCCAGCTGTGGTGGGCGTCGGCCGGCGACGCCCACCCTCGGCTGGCCGGGCTCCTCGACGAGGGTGAGCGTGCCCGCGCCGACCGGCTGCGCCGGCCGGCCGACCGGGCGCTCCACCTCACCGCGCACGCGCTCGCCCGTACGGTGGCCGCCGCTCAACTGGGCATACCGGCTGCGACGTTGCCGCTGACCGTGGTGTGCAAGCGCTGCGGCGGCCCGCACGGGAAGCCCCAGCCGCCGATGCCGCTCAGGCTCTCCTGGTCGCACTCCGGCGAGCGTGTGGTGGTCGCCCTCTCACTCGGCACGGAGATCGGTGTCGACGTGGAGCGGATCGCGCCGTTCGCGCCGGAGACCGCGGAAAGGGTTCTCTGCGCGCCGGAGCGCACCGCCCTCGCGGCTCTGCCCGCGGCGCGGCGCCCCGAGGGCTTCGTGCGCTACTGGACGCGCAAGGAGGCCCTGCTCAAGGCGACCGGCGACGGGCTCGCCGTGGCCCCGGAGCTCCTGCACCTCACGGCGCCCGACGCCCCGCCCCGGCTGGTGTCCTGGTCAGGGCCCGAACGCCCCCGCCTGCCCCTGTACCTGTACGACCTGGACGCGGGTACCGGCCACCTGGCCGCTCTCGCCGCCTCCGGCGCCCCGGTACGCCCGACACAGCACGACGGGTCCGCCCTGCTGGCCGCGGTCGCCGCGTCGACGGCCGTACCCGGAACGTCGTGCCACCCCATCCTTCCCGCCGCTGAAAGGCCACTCGCCTCATGAGTCAGTACGTCGTCCTCATCGCCGACGCGCTCAGCGCGCAGGCCACCGAGGTCCTCGCACGGGACGCCGCCACCGAGGTGCGGCACGTCGACGGCACCGACCGGCCCGCGCTGCTCGCCGCCCTCGCCGAGGCCGATGCCGTCCTGGTGCGCTCCGCCACCCGTATCGACGCCGAGGCCCTCGCAGCGGCGCCACGGCTCAAGGTCGTCGCCCGGGCCGGGGTGGGGCTCGACAACGTCGACGTGCCCGCGGCCACCGCCGCCGGTGTCCTCGTCGCCAACGCTCCCGCGTCCAATGTCGTCAGCGCCGCCGAGCACGCCATCACGCTGCTCCTGTCCCTCGCCCGCCATGTCCCGCAGGCGCACGCCGCGCTCAAGGACGGCCGCTGGGCGCGCGGCTCCTACACGGGTGTGGAGCTGGCGGGCAAGACGCTCGGCATCCTCGGCCTCGGCCGGATCGGCTCGCTGGTGGCGCGCCGGCTCGCCGCGTTCGACATGGAGGTGATCGCGTACGACCCGTACGCGGACGAGGGGCACGCCCGCGGTCTCGGCGTGCGCCTGACCAGCCTCGACGAGGTCCTGGCCCGGGCACAGTTCCTCACCGTCCATCTGCCGCTGAACGAGCGGACCTCCGGACTGATCGGCTTCGACGCCTTCCAACGCGTCCGCCCCGATCTGCGCCTCGTGAACGCGGCGCGCGGCGGGATCGTCGACGAGCAGGAGCTGTACGCGGCGCTCAAGGAGGGCCGGATCGCGGGAGCCGCCCTGGACGTGTACGCGCAGGAGCCCTGCACGGACTCCCCGCTGTTCGAGCTGGAGAACGTGATCGCGACACCTCACCTGGGCGCGAGCACTCCCGAGGCGCAGGACCGGGCCGGCACCCAGGCCGCAGAGTCCGTGCTGCTCGCGCTCACGGGGATGCCCGTACCCGACGCGGTCAACGCGCCGCGCGAGACCCCCGCGCACGCGCGGTGAAGCCGGGGAACGGCATGGCGCGCCGGGCGGGGTCAGTCGTTCCCGGGTTCTTCGCAGATCTCCGCACCAGGCCCGAGCCAGCCGCGCTCCATCGCAAGCGCCCCCGCCTGGTAGCGGCTGCGTGCGCCGAGACGGGCCATCAGGTCGGCGGTGATCCGGCGGCCCGTACGCACCGATACGCCGAGCTTGCGGGCGACGACATCATCGGTGTGCCCCTCGAAGAGCAGATCGAGAACGGCCCGCTCCTGCCCGGTGAGCCCGTCCGGCTGCGCCGTCGCCCTGCTCACGCCGAGCGGCTGCGCCTGCTCCCAGGTCTGCTGGAAGAGCGAGACCAGGGCGGTGACGACACCGGCACCCCGCAGGATCAGCACCCCGCGGGCGGCGGCCTCGGGGTCGATGGGCACGATGGCGGCGCGGCGATCAAAGATGATCATCCGCGGCGGCAGCTGGGGCAGCACACGCACCTCGCCGCCGATGTCGTGCAGCCAGCGTGCGTAGCTCAGCGTCGCGGGGTCGTTGCGTACCGAGTCCAGGTAGACGTAGCGCAGTTGCACACCGCGCTCGACCGCGGCCTGGTCGAGGGGCCGGGCGGCCTCGAGGGACGCCTCCGTCTGGGCGCCCCCCGGCGCGAACACCTCGACACTGCTCTCCGCCCCGTGCGCCAGCCGCTCGATCTGGGAGTTGATGGCGTCGAGTCCGGTGTACCGGCGGACCTCGTCGGTCTGCGCCTCCTGGTCCTCGCCGTACTCGCTGAGCACCTGCGTGATGGCCAGCCGGGTGGCGGCGACGGCCTGCTGGCGCTGGGCCAGCTCCTGCTCCTGACGCTGCAGGAGGCCGGCGAGCCCGAACTCCGGGTTGACGAGGCGGACCTTGCCCAGCTCCTCGGAGGAGTTCCGTACGAGCGTGAGTTCGGCGAGTCCGTCCAGGGTGGCCTTGGCGCGCTCGACGGGCCAGCCGAGCCCTTCGGCGATCTCCACGACACCGGCCCGGGGCCGTTTCAGCAGGATGCGGTACACAGCCTCCGCATCCGCATCAAGACCCAGTTGTCCCATGTAGCAACTCCCCCCAGAGTCCCCGGTCGACCGCACAAAACCGCAGCCCAGTCCCCTTGACTATCTCAGACCCGTTCGATCACGAGCAACGTTACTCACTGGTATTCGAGCTGGTTCACAGCAAATTCGCGGAGGCGCGACCCATGTTCATCGTAACGGCGACCGTGCCCGCCGGAGCCCTTCCCGGCGAGCCCGCACTCGACGTTCACATTCGCCAATTCGCCCTTCCCGAGGACCATTTGGAACACGTCCACATATTCCGCACGCCCGACGGCGGCGCGCGCCTGACGTTCTTCCTCGGCCATCCCGACAGCAAGGGCACCGAGGCGGCGGCGGTCCGCCTCATGGCCCGCGCTCTGCCGGCGACGGCCGGCAGGGAACTCGGCTGGGCGCCGGCCACCTCGCTCCTCAGCACCCTGGAAGAGCTCGGGGCAGGCGCCCGGAGCCGCCTTCATGTCAGGGAGCTGCCATCACAGGACCCTGACAATCGGTAGTGCTGACGGGACACGCGGTGAGTGTGAGACTCGAGCTGCCCGAGAACGGGCTCCACACCGAAGTGCAAATTCCAGGGGGAACACAGAATGCGCGCCACCGTCCACCACCGCGGCCACGGCAACCACACCACCGTCAAGCCCGCCGCCCTCAGGGTCGCCACCGTCGCCCTCGCCCTCTTCGCGGCGACCGTGCCGGCGTCGGCGGCCATGGCCTCGGAGACCGCCCCGGGCAGCACCACCGCGGCGGTGGCAAAGACCCTCGCCGGCACGGCGCAGGAGAACCCCTCGGGGATCGCGGACCTGCTGAAGCCCCTCGGCCACACCTGGGGCAACTGATCATGGCGCACGCCGAACCGGCCGCACTCACGGACGTGGCCGCGCTGCGCGCCGACCTCAACCTCGTGGACGCCGAGATCCGCACCCTGCTGGAGCGCCGCCGCGCGCTCTCCCGCGAAGTCCAGCGCGCGCGCCTGTCCTGCGGCGGCACCCGAACCGACCTCGCCCGCGAGATGCACGTCATCGCCCCGTACACGGAGGCGTACGGGCGGCAGGGAACGGCGATCGCGATGGCCGTGCTGGAGATCTGCCGCGGCACGAGCGTCCCTGCCCCGTAGGTGTACGGGTCCACCCAGCAGCACCGAACAGGAGGGCCGGCTCTCCCGGCCCTCCTTCCACGAGAGGGCTCCGTCGTGCCCGGTTCATCCGTCGACCTCCCGCCCAGGCTTCCCCTCACCGAGGGCCAGGCCGGAATCTGGTACGGCCAGCGGCTGGACCATTCCGAGCTCGCGTACTCCTACGCCGAATTCCTCGACATCCGGGGTCCGTTGGACCCCGCTCTGCTTCAGGAAGCGGTCCGCCGGGTCGTCATCGAGGCGGAAGCCCTGCGTGTGTCCGTCGGCGAGGACGCGGAGGGCCCGTGGCAACAGGTGGAGCCCCGACCGGATCCCCACGTGCCGCTCATCGACTTCACCGGCCGGGCAGAGCCGTGGGACGCGGCGCACGACTGGATGCGCGCGCGCATCGGCTCCCCGCTCGACCCTGCCGCGGGAGCCGTCCAGAGCCAAGCGGTTCTTCGCCTCTCGCCGGAGAGACACCTGTGGTTCTGGCAGTTGCACCACATTGTCTGCGACGGCGTGGGCTCACAGCTCCTCGTCCACCGTGCCGCGGAGGTCTACGGTGCGCTGACCGCCGGCCGGGCACCGTCCGCCACACCCTTCGGACGCCTGGCCCCCCTCGTCGAGGAGGACCGCCGCTACCGCGCCTCGACCGGCTTCCAGGACGACCGTCGCTACTGGCTCGGCGAGTTCGCCGACATCGAGCACGTGCCGGGCTTCACCGAAGCGTCCATGGCTCCGACGGGCGTCGCACTCAGGGAAACCTGGAGCGCGGACACCGGACTCAGGAAGCTTCTGGACGGGTTCGCCACCGCCCATGGCGTGAAGTGGTCACACCTGGTGATCGCCGCGTTCGCCGCGTACGTCAGCCGGATCACGGGTTCACCCGACGCCGTACTGGGGCTTCCGGTGTCGAACCGCCGTACGGACGCGGCGGCGACGACTCCGGGCATGGTCTCCAACATCATTCCGCTGCGCGTGCGCGGTGCCGACTCGGGCAGCTTCCTCGCACTGCTGGAGCGCGTCTCCCGGAAGCTGGACGAGACGCGCGCCCACCGGCGATACCGGTTCGAGGACATCCGGCGCGGCCTGCGCACGCTGCGGGGAAGCGGCCGCGTCTTCGGCCCCACGGTGAACGTCCTGTCGCTCGACGCGGAGCCGTCGTTCGGCGCGTGCTCCGCGCAGCACCACAACCTCGCGCCGGGCCCGATCGAGGACTTCATGCTGGGCGTGTACGCGACGCCCGGGGGCCTGACGTTCACGATCGACGCCAACGCGGGCCTCTACACCGCCGGGGACCTCAGCGATCACCGGACGCGGTTCGAGGCGTTCCTGCGACAGGTCGTCGCACGGGCCGACCGTCCGCTCGGTGAGATCGACGTGCTCAGCGAGGAGGAGCGGCGCGCGTTCCTGGAGGTGCGCCCGCGGCAGCACCCGGACAACGGGTTCCGCACTCTCGTGGAGGCCTTCGAGGCGCAGGCGAGCCGGACGCCGGACGCGGTGGCCGTGACGTGCGGGACTTCGGCCCTGTCGTACGGAGAGCTGAACGCGCGGGCCAATCGGCTGGCGCGGCTGCTCGTGCGGCACGGCTGCGGGCCGGAGCGTCTGGTGGCGCTCTGCCTGCCGCCGTCCGTCGATCTCGTGGTGGCGCTCCTGGCGGTCCTCAAATCAGGCGCTGCGTACCTTCCCGTCGACCCGGAGTACCCGCCGGACCGGATCGCTTCCCTGCTCGCGGACGCGGAGCCCTCCCTGCTGCTCGGCACGGAGCGCGGGACACCGCGGCCTACCGTCCCGGACCTGGTCACCGTGGAGATCGACGGCGCGGACACCCGGGCGCACCTGGCCGCTCTCCCCCAGGACGATCTGCGCGCCGAGGAGCGCACCTGCCCCCTCACCCGGGACAACGCCGCCTACGTCATCCACACCTCGGGTTCCACGGGGCGACCCAAGGGCGTGGTCGTCCCGCACCGGAACGTGCTCGGCCTCTTCTCGGCGACCCGGGAACTGTTCGACTTCGGTGCGGGCGATGTATGGACCATGGCCCACTCCTTCTCCTTCGACTTCTCCGTCTGGGAGCTGTGGGGACCCCTGCTGCACGGCGGACGCCTCGTCCTGGTCCCCCCGGCCACGCGCCGAGCGCCGGACCGCTTCCTCCGGCTCCTGGTGGAGGAAGGCGTCACCGTGCTGAACCAGACGCCCTCGGCGTTCCAGCAGCTCCTGCAGGCGTACAGGGACGATCCCGGGCTCGGTCGGAAGCTGGGCCTGCGCTACATCGTCTTCGGCGGTGAGGCCCTCGACGTCCGGCGGCTAAACGAGTGGTACGCCCTGCACCCCGGCGACGCCCCGGCGCTGGTCAACATGTACGGGATCACGGAGACCACGGTCCACGCGAGCCATCTCGCACTCGACGGGTCCCCTCGCGCCGCCCGGGGCGGGAGTCCGATCGGACGAAGCCTGCCGGGCCTCGCGCTCTACGTCCTCGATGCCGAACTGCGGCCCGTCCCGCCCGATGTGACGGGTGAGATCTACGTGGCCGGGGAGCAGACGGCCCGCGGGTACCTGAACCGGCCGGCCCTCACCGCCGTGCGCTTCCTGCCCGACCCGTTCGGCCCGCCCGGCTCCGTCATGTACCGGTCCGGAGACCTCGCCCGCCGGACCGCAGGGGGTCTCCTCCACTACGAAGGCCGCGCGGACGACCAGGTGAAGATCCGCGGGCACAGGATCGAACCGGGGGAGGTCGAGGCCGAGCTGCGGGCCGCCCCGGGCGTCGAGAGCTGCTGTGCCGTCGTACGCCAGGACGCGGTCGGCGACAGCGTCCTGGCCGCGTATGTCGTGCCCGCGGATCCGTCGGGCCTCGATACGGCCGGCCTGCGCCGTCGCCTCGCGCGCCGGCTGCCCTCCCACATGGTGCCGGCCACCGTGACGGCGATCGACCGGATCCCCCTCACTCCCCACGGAAAGCTCGACCGGCGCGCCCTGCCGGATCCGGTGACGGCCGCCGGTCCGGACGCCGCTGCTGCGTCGACCCCCGCCGAGCAAGAGGTCGTCGACGCCTTCCGGCACGCCCTCGGGGTGCGCGGGGTCTCCCCCGGCGACGACTTCTTCGACCTGGGCGGAGACTCCTTCAAAGCGGTGCGTCTGGCCCGCCGCCTCGGCCGGGGCACCGACGTCCTCGACGTGTTCCAGCACCCCACACCGGAGAGCCTGGCCCTCCGCATCCGGGAGATCCGCGAGACGCACGGGACGCACGAGGCCCGCGACACCCCCGGCGGCGGGGCCACCGCCGGACGGCGGCGCATCCTGCGGCGCCTGGCCGCCGGCCCGGGAGGCGCGGGAGGCCCGGGAGGCGCGGGAGGCCCGGGAGGCGCGGAGGTCACGCTCGTCTGCATCCCCTACGGAGGCGGCACCGCGGCGGCCTACCACCGCCTTGCCACCGAGCTGGCACCCGGGATCGAGACCTGGAGCGCCGCGCTGCCCGGACACGACCCGACCCGGCCCCAGGAACCCCTGCTGTCCCTGGACGAGACGGCCGACCTGATCGCCGCGGAGATCAGCGGCTCCCTCGGCGGCCCCTTCGCCCTGTACGGCCACTGCGCCGGTTCGGCTCTCGCGCTGGCGGTCGCGCAACGACTGGAGCGGCAGGGGCGGGAGCCGGCGGCCCTGTACATCGGTGCGGCACTGCCCGCCGCAGCGCCCGCGCGGGAACTGGAACGCGCCCGGGTCTGGTCCGCAGACGCTCTGTACGCGTACATGAAGTCGCTCGGCGGATTCGACGGGGCGCTGGAGGAATCCGATCTGCAGACCGTCCTGAAGGTGATCCGGCACGACATGACGCAAGGCCTGCGTTTCCAGCTCGAAGGGGAGAAGGACCGTCACCGGCCGCTGGCCGCACCGCTCGTCCTGGTCATCGGTGATGCCGACAGCGCCACGCAGGGCTACGAGCACGCCTACCTGGACTGGAAGCGCTACGCGACTCACGTCGAGCTGGCCGAGATCCGCGGGGGCGGACACTACTTCGTCGCCCATCAGCCACGCGCACTCGCCTCGGTCATCGCCGGACGTCTCGGCGTGTCCGGACACCCCGGCACCCCGGACGAGGAGAACTGATGCCACCCGCCACGGTAGCCCTGATCACCGGCGGCACCTCCGGACTCGGGCTCGCCGTCGCCGAGCGGCTCATGGCCTCCGGCGTCCTTCCGGTCGTCTTCGGCCGGAGCGGGGAGCGCGGCCGGGCGGCACTGAAGACCCTGGGCGGCTCGGCGGTGTTCGTACGCGGCGACGTCGCGAGCGAGTCGGAGGTGGCCGCAGCCGTGGACACCGCGACGCGGTGCGGCTCCCTCCGCATCGTCGTGAACTGTGCCGGAGTGCCCCACGCGGCAAGGGTGGTCGGCCGGTCGGGACCGCATTCCCTGGGCCGGTTCACGGACGTCGTCACGGCCAACCTCGTGGGCACCTTCAACGTCGTACGCCTGGCCGCCGAGCGCATGGCCGCGAACCCGCCGGTGAAGCAGGAGCGCGGCGTCATCATCAACACGGCCTCCCTGGCCGCTTTCGACGGGCAGGTCGGACAGGCGGCCTACGCGGCGTCCAAGGGCGGGATCGTCTCCATGACGCTTCCCCTGGCGCGCGAGTTGGCCGGTTCGCTCATCCGCGTCGTCACCGTCGCACCGGGATTCTTCGCGACACCTGCGGTCGCTGCGGTGCCCGAGGAGGCCCGCGGAGCGTTGGACCGCGATCTCGTCCATCCACAGCGGTGGGGAGATCCCGCCGAGTTCGCCGGGCTCGTCGCCCACATCATCGAGAACCAGATGATCAACGGAGAGACGATTCGCCTTGACGGCGCGGTGCGCATGTCTCCCGGCCTACGGCGTCATGGCTCGTGAAACCGCAGAATCCGAGACGGGGGAAGTGAAGGAATCATGAACGGATCTGTCGGCATACGCTCCATAGGCGTGTGCGTGCCCGAGAACGAGGTCACCAACGCACAACTCGTCGAGCGCTTCGACACCAGCGACGCCTGGATGCGCGAGCGGCTCGGTATTGTCAGCCGCCGCGTCGCCGGGCCCGACGAGCTCACCTCGGACCTCGCCCTCGGGGCGTTCGAGGACGCGTGCAAGCGGGCCGGTGTGGAACCGGGAAGCATCGATCTCCTGATCTGCTGCACCTCCACCCCCGATCACATGATCCCGGCCGTGGCCACGATGATCCTGCACAAGGCGCAGATCCACGGCGTTCCCGGATTCGACGTGAACGCGGGCGGCTGCGCCGGCGGCCTCTTCGCCCTGGACGTCGGTCACAAGTACATGCAGTCGGGACAGTACGGCCGCGTGGCCGTGGTCGTCGCCGACACCGTGGCCCAGCTGAACGACCCGGACGACCGGACGCAGCACGCGATCTTCGGGGACGGCGCCGCCTGCTACCTCCTGGAGCACTGCTCGGACAGCCCGGGGATCGGCCGGACGCTCCTGGGGACGGACCCGGACCGCTACTACACGGCTCTCATCGAACGCCTGCCGGTCGAAGGACAGTTGAACCGCTTCAGCGGGGCGAACGTGACGCGCATGGATGGCAGAGGGGTCAAGGACTTCGCCCTCTCCGTCGTTCCCGGCCTCGTGCACAGGGTGATCGAATCGGCGGGCGTCACCCTCGACGACGTGAAACTGATCGTCACTCACCAGGCGAACCCCACCCTCATAAGGCAGTTGATCGAGCTCCTCGGCCAACCGGGCGACAAGGCCGTCATCGTGGCCGACAGGCTGGGCAACACCAGCGGCTCCAGCGTGGTGATCGCGCTCGCCGAAGCCGAGCGAACGGGTCGGCTCAGCCCCGGCGATGCCGTACTCCTGCTCGGCTTCGGCGCCGGAATGAGCTACGGAGGAACCGTCGTCCACTGGTGCGGCAGCGAGAACTTCCCGCAGCGAGAGTGGTGACCGCCCCCTCATGTTCGCCGCCTATGCCGCCGAGATCGGACTGCGACAGCCCCTCCAGGGACTGCGGGTGGGGGAACGTCCCGCTCCGCGGGCCCGTACGGGATGGAGCCGCGTCAACGTCAGGGCCGCCTCTCTGAACCACCACGACCTGTGGTCGCTGCGCGGGGTCGGGCTCTCCACCGAGCGGCTCCCCATGATTCTCGGCACGGATGCGGCAGGCGTCGACGAGGACGGCAACGAGGTCGTCCTGCACCCTGTCGTCGGACTGACCGGCCACGGGCTCGCTCCCGGGGAACCCCTCTCGATCCTCACCGAGAAGTACCAGGGCACCTTCGCCGAACAGGTGCTCGTACCCACGGCGAACCTCGTGCCCAAACCGCCGGCTCTCTCCTTCGCGGAGGCCGCCTGCCTGCCGACGGCCTGGCTGACCGCGTACCGCATGCTCTTCACCAAGGCCGCCGTGCGCCCCGGCGGCTCGGTCCTCGTCCAGGGCGCCGGGGGCGGAGTGGCCACCGCCGCGATCGTGCTGGGCACGGCGGCCGGCCTGCGCGTCTTCGCCACCGGCCGGGACGAACGCAAGCGCGAGCGGGCGGTGCGGCTCGGCGCCGTCGCGGCACTGGCCCCGGGCGAACGACTGCCGCACCGCGTGGACGCGGTGATCGAGACCGTCGGTGCCGCCACCTGGTCCCACTCGGTGCAGTCGCTGCGACGGGGTGGCACGCTGGTCATCTCGGGCGCCACGAGCGGGGACCGGCCCACGCGGGCGGAGCTCACCCGCATCTTCTACCGGGAACTCACCATCGCCGGTTCGACCATGGCGACCAAGGAGGAGCTCACAGCCCTGCTGTCCTTCTGCGTCACCACCGGCGTACGCCCGACCATCGACGGCGCCCTGCCCCTCGACCGCGCCCACGAGGGCTTCGCCCGCATGGAATCCGGCGAGCACTTCGGCAAGATCGTCTTCACCCTCTGAGCCCCCGCGGGCGCAGGTACCGGCCGGCTTCGGGTCGAGCGGGAGATGACGATCCGCCTCGATGCCCGCAACCGTCCCGAGCCGGACCTCCTGCTGACGGACCTGCCGCGAGAACGGCCCGCGGAGCCCCGGGTGTCACGGCGCCGGGGGCGGACCCTCCCGGGACGGCGGGGCCCCGGGGCCGCGCGCATCGCCGCCCTCCTCGGCGAGCAGGCCCGATCCGGCGAGCAAGTAGCCCAGCTGTGCGCGGCTGTTGCTGCCGAACCGCTCCGCCACCTTGCGGATGTGGGACACGACCGTACGGCGGCTCAGACCGATCCGGCGGGCGATGCGCTCGTCGGTCTCGCCCTCCACCATGGCCCGCAGGATCGTCCGCTGGAGGTCGTCGAGGAACGGGCGGTCCTCCTGGCGGGACGCCGACGGCTCCACCGGTTCGGCCCGCGCCCAGGAACGTTCGAACATCGCCCTGAGGTACCGCACCAGGTCCGGGTGTTTGGCGATCACCATCGCGTGCCCCCCGTCCTCCCCCGCCGGGAAGAACGCCACGTCCCGGTCGCAGACGAGCAGCTGGTCGGGCGCCTCCGCCAGGGTGCGGACCTCTGCGCCGTGGCCGAGGAGCCGTTCGATGTGGGCCAGCGTCGGTTTGTGGCTCCGCGCCGAGTGCTGGTACAGCGTGCGCTGACGCACGCCCCGCTCCAGCAGCGGCAGGCTCAGCCCGATGCCCCGGTGCAGCAGCCGGACCGGCAGGCCGCCGCCCGGCTGGGAGACGAGCAGCTCCTCGGCGCAGGTCTTCACGGCGGCCTGGAGCGCGTGGTGAATGGCGCGTTCACCGTAGATGACGGTGAGGGTCTCCTCGCCCCGGCTCCTGGCCTCGGAGTAGACCGCGTCGTAGGACGCCATGGCCGCGCGGATGCGTGCCGCCTCGCGCCGCAGCCGGGACATCTCCTCCTCCACCGGCCGGAGGGCCGCCTCGGCGGCGACCGGCGGCGGAACCGCGTACGCCGGGCCGTCCTCCTGCCCCGACGTTATGAGCAGGTGAAGCTTGCGCAGGCAATCGGGTACGTCGTCAGTGAAGTTGTCCTTTTCAACTACCGCTTGTCGGTACAGCTCCTTGGCCCAATCGCAGGGCGCCTGTGGATTGGCTTGGCCGCAATGGGGGGCTGTCTCGCATTCTTGATGCCGCTTCACAGATGTGAAATGTAACATCAGGCAACTGCCCTCGTTGGCCTTGCACATGGCGGTCGGGTAAGGATGGAGACCGAGGATCGCCGTGCGGGGGGACGGTGTCGTCTTGCCATACCCTCGCCTGATCTGTGCACCGATTCACGTCACGTCGGCAGGGCAGGTGGCTCCATGCGCACATCTCATTTCGGCCATACCTGGCGCCGTGTTGACGTACCGGTTCCCGGATCGCTCTGACAGCGGGAGTGCACCCGCGGGTGGCCGCTGCAATCGGCCGCCGGTCTTCGACAGATGGCACGCCGGGGGCGCTTCCCCGGCGTGCGGCTCGTATGCGGTTCGCCGCTGGAATCTGAACAACGGGGGAGCGAAGTGGGCGATATCGTCCGACTTCAGGTAGGAACGAACGTGGACATACCAGTATCGGTTTCCGTACAGCCGGGCATGTCCGTCATCTCACTACTGGCAGACACCTTCGGGATGCCCCAGGGCGTGCCGGTGAACCTGCGCAGGTCGCTCAGGGCGGTGAGCCCGGGCTACCTGTCCGACGCTGCGGGAACCCTCACTTCGACGGGTTCCTTCCACATCCCGTCCCTGCTCTGGATACGCGGGGACGCGGGAGGCGAAAGTATTCGCCACGAGACACAGCGAATTGCCGAAACGGCGCCGCAGGCGCTGCTGGCCGAAATCGGCCGAATGTACGACGGAAAGGTGCCGCTCATTTGGCGGAAAGTCGTCGACAGTCCCTCCACATTCCTGCTCGCGTACGCCGCCATGGCTCGCGCGGTGTGGGAGCAACTGTCCGGGACCTGGCAGCGGAGTAAACCACTCCTCGAAAGGGAGATCGGCCGCATCGGTGTGGCATCCGTCACCGGAGCCATGGCATCCGTTCTGGCCGATCTCAGCCCCAGGATCTCCTTCGCGGACGGGAACCTCGTCCTCCCCGCCAATACGCCGGTGACCGCGCCCGTCGCACTCCGGCGCCTGACGCTCACGCCCCTCGTCTCGGGCACCCGCGCCTGCGTCGCCCGTGTCGACGCGGACGGCCACGCCCACATCGGATACCCGCTGGCCGGCCTGACCAGGCTGCTCCGGGGGACCGAAGGCGAGGAGCGCACCCCGTCCGACCCGCTGGCCCTGACACTCGGTCAACTGCGGGCCGTCATCCTGCGCAAGGGCACCCAGTCCGTGTCCATGGGGACGCTCGCCGACCTGCTGCACTGCACCGCCGGCACGGTGACCTACCACTGCCGGGCGCTGGAGCAGGCCGGGCTGCTCTGCCGCGAGCGGCAGGGACGCGAGGTGCGGATCTGCCGCACCCTGCGCGGAGACGCACTGGTGGACGCCCTGTCATGACACCTCACCTTGCCACCCGCCTGGTCGTCCTCGTCTCCGGCGGCGGTACGAACCTGCAAGCCCTCCTCGACGCCTCGGCCCGCGACCCGAAGGAGTTCGGCGCGACCGTCGTCGCCGTCGGCGCCGACCGGCCCGGTGTCGCCGGCTTGGAGCGTGCCGAACGGGCCGGGGTGCCGACCTTCGTGTGCCAGGTGCGGGACCACGCCTCCCGGGAGGCGTGGGACGCCGCGCTCGCCGACCACGTCGCCGCGTATGAGCCCGATCTCGTCGTGTCGGCCGGCTTTATGAAGATCCTCGGAAAGGAGTTCCTGACCCGGTTCGGCGGCCGGGTCGTCAACACCCATCCCGCCCTGCTGCCGAGCTTCCCGGGCGCCCACGGAGTGCGCGACGCGCTTGCGTACGGCGTCAAGGTCACCGGCTGCACGGTCCACTTCGTGGACGAGGGCGTCGACACCGGCCCCGTGATCGCCCAGGGCGTGGTCGACGTCCGGGACGAGGACGACGAGGCCCTCCTGCACGAGCGGATCAAGGAAGTCGAACGCACACTGCTGGTCGACGTCGTCGGGCGCCTCGCCCGGCACGGACACCGCCTGGTAGGACGCAGGGTCCTCATTCCCTGAGCGGTGCCCGGGCTGTGACCGTCTCCCCACCGCGGGAAACGGTCACAGCCCTCTTTCAGTTCACCAGACCTGGGACGGTGGTTTCGTGTGCGGTGCGCAGGTCGTTCAGGGGGATGGTGAACTGGTTCTGGATGTCGATGGTGTGGCCGTCGATGACGCCGATGCGGGTGGCGGGCAGGCCGCGTGCGCCGCACATGTCGATGAAGCGGGATTCCTCGCTGCGGGGGACGGCGACGACGGCGCGGCCGGCTGATTCGGAGAAGAGGAAGGTGAAGGCGTCGAGGGTGTCGGGGACGATGAGGCGGGCGCCGGTGTTGCCGCGCAGGCAGGACTCGGTGATGGCCTGGATCAGTCCGCCGTCGGACAGGTCGTGTGCGGCGTCGATCATGCCCTCGCGGGAGGCGGAGATGAGGGTGTCTCCGAGGAGCTTTTCGCGGTCGAGGTCCACAGCCGGAGGCATGCCGCCCAGGTGCTGGTGGATGACCTGGGACCAGGCCGAGCCGCCGAACTCCTCGCGCGTGTCGCCGAGGAGGTAGAGGAGCCGGTCCGGTTCGGTGAAGGCGATCGGGGTGCGGCGGTTGACGTCGTCGATCACGCCGAGGACGGCGACGACCGGGGTCGGGTGGATCGCGACGTCGCCGGTCTGGTTGTAGAGCGAGACGTTGCCGCCGGTGACGGGTGTGCCGAGCCGGAGGCAGCCGTCGGCCAGGCCGCGGGTGGCCTCGGCGAACTGCCACATCACCGCCGGGTCCTCGGGTGAGCCGAAGTTCAGGCAGTTGGAGATCGCGATCGGCCTGGCGCCGGAGGCGGCGACGTTGCGGTACGACTCCGCCAGCGCCAGCTGCGTACCGGTGTACGGGTCGAGCTTGGCGTAGCGGCCGTTGCCGTCCGTCGCGATCGCCACGCCGAGGTTGGTCTCGTCGTCGATGCGGATCATGCCCGCGTCCTCGGGCTGCGCCAGGACGGTGTTGCCCTGCACGAACCGGTCGTACTGATCCGTGATCCACGCCTTGGACGTCTGGTTCGGCGAGGAGACGACCTTCAGGACCTGGTCCTTCAGTTCCTCACCGGTCTGCGGTCGGGGCAGCTTGCCGGCGTCGTCGGCCTGGAGGGCGTCCTGCCAGTCGGGGCGGGCGTAGGGGCGGTTGTAGACCGGGCCCTCGTGGGCGACGGTGCCCGGGGGCACGTCCACGATC